>JAGRJR010000188.1 GCA_020442635.1 Lysobacterales bacterium | reverse complement strand
GGTTTCTGTTTCTAGGGCTCGCAACATTTCAGGTGTTGCCGTAATAGAGAGCACATTAACATTCAATATTTCGATGCCCATGGTCTCCAGCATTTGTGATGAGGAAAAGCCGCTGATGATGTTTTGCTCAATTTCTTTGGCGGAGCGCATGGCTTCCTTTAATTTCAGACTATGTACCAATGCAGAGGTGGCTGTTTGGGCTGCATTGATGATTCTTTGGTGTAGTTTCTCAATGTCATTTTTTTTGTAAAGCCCATCGTCCTTAACGGTAAAGTCCAATACATCAGCCAGTATTTTGGGTTGCGCGATTTTGTATGTAATTTGACCCTGAATGCTGACAGTTTGGTAATCGTTGGTGGATTCATTGAATATGAAAGGTAAACCGTTACTGCCCATTGGAATGGCTACAATTGAACTGCTGGGCGCATAATAGAAAAATGACAAGCCACGTCCTTCGCTTTTTACTTTTCCCTTTTTGTAGTGTATCACATAAGACATGGAGTCAAATTTAATGTGCTTTATTCCTAACATGATTGTGCTCTCTGCTTCAGGCTGTAAAGTCAATCAATATAGCAAAAAATGCCACCATGCACAAAGATAAAATCCTGGCTTATTTATAACTGCTTAAGTGTTATTCAATCAATTGATTGTCGGGAAAGTGATAACGAAAGCCATCATTATAAAGATTAAACTTGGGCATAATTTGTGCAAACAATTCAGAGGCTAAGAAATGATTGAGCCAGCGTTGTAAATGTTGATATGGTAATTGGTCAAACCAGCTTTTATTAACAAAAGCATATTGGCGGATGAATGGAAAAATAGCAATGTCCGCCAAACCGGTGGTGTCACTGACCAAAAATTGGTTTTGCTGAAGCAATGCATCGAGCTTGGCTATAAAGTCTAGAGTGTTGTCTCTGTGCTGTTCTTCTGTGAGTTCAGGATGTCGATCAGCATATTTATATTTATCGAGCAATGGTTTGAACTGGTGGTCGTTGATTTTAATGAGCTCAGTGCTGGTGTTTAGTTCCTGTAACCAATCATCCGAGTCATTGTGTGCTAAAGCCCAAAGCATGACATCCAAGCTTTCATCAATAACCTTGCCTTTGTTGGTGATGACCACAGGAACCGTACCTTTGGGAGAATGTTTAAGCATATCAGTTGGCTTGTCTTTCAGCATCAATTCTCTTAATTCCATGTTGATGCCAGCATATGCCAATGCCATTCTGGCCCTGATGGCATAAGGACACCTTCTGAATGTGTATAGGATGTGTTCAGTCATGGAGTTCCTTCACCCGTCCAACCACACCAGAGGTCAATTTGACTTTGATGCCGTGAGGATGTGTAGGGGAGTTGGTCAGTAGTCGGTCAATGATGCCCCGGGTTAATTCACCACTGCGTTGGTGGTGTTTTTGTACCACAGATACTTCAAGTCCAGGTATTAATTGCGATCTTTTGATAAGGGTCATATATATTAGAAAAAAATAATTTAAAGGTGGATTTATTCATTTATCTACTTAAAATGCTCCACAATTCATATCCACAAAAGTCATACATGAATCATAAAACACTCATATTGTTATTAATATACAACCTTTTTACAACCGCACATGCCGAGGAATCTGAAAAACAAGTTGAAAACCTGGAAGATTTATCTGTATTGGGAGCGGGTTACCAGCCAAACACCGTTAAGCTCTTACCTGAATCATCTTCAATTTTACAAGACACCGCCGATGTTTTGAAAAAAATCCCAGGTGCTTATGTCAATAAAAACGGTGCATTAAGTGGCATCGCTCAATATCGTGGACTGTTTGGCTCCAGAGTGAATGTGCAGGCCGATGGTGTTCAAGTGGTTGAGTCTTGTAGTAACTCAATGGATGCGGCCATGAGCCATGTTCCTGCCAGCATGGTTGATGCAGTTATTTTACAACGAGGTATCAGTCCAATCAGTCAGGGCATGGAAACTTTGGGCGGCAGTATCGAAGTGCTCAGTAAGTCACTGGATTCGCAAGCTGAGGGATTTTCAGGTGACATTAGTATCGGTTACTCATCGGCCAATGAGGGCAAAACAACGGCCTTAAACACCCGCTATAAAACAGATAATCATGCTATTTTTTGGGGATTGGATAGTGAGCGAGGTAACAACCAGTCCACCCCATTGGGAAAAAATATTTTTACCGGTCTGGAACGTGATTTCTATTCGGCCTCTTATCAATACGATAATGGTCAACAGCGCTTGGTCTTGTCCAGCAATTACAATGACACCGGAGAAACCGGAACGCCTGCCTTACCCATGGACATTACCTATGCACAAGGTGGTATCAGTCAGCTTGATTTCACCACAACCTTGAACGAACAGTGGAAATTGAATGCTGCCTTATCTTATCAATATACCAAACATTTGATGGATAATTATCTGCACCGAACTCAGTTGCCAGTGAGCCAAAGAGCATCTTTGACTCGTGTGAATAAAAATGGTTTTTCTTTACAAGCCAGCAAAAGCAATGATGATGGTGGCGTGAGTTTTGGTCTGGACTTTGATGATGTTGATAATACTGCAGATATCAGTAATCCCAACAATGCACAGTTTCACATCACCAATTTCGATGTCAATAAACAACGTATCAGCTTTTTCAC
>JAGRJR010000187.1 GCA_020442635.1 Lysobacterales bacterium | reverse complement strand
TTAAAAACAAAATGGCTCCACCATTCAAACAAGTCCAGTTTGAAATACTTTACGGAGAAGGGATTTCATTGTTAGGTGAGTTAATTGATTTAGGCGTCACACACAATTTAGTTAGTAAAGCTGGTGCTTGGTACAGTTATGGTGAAACCCGTATTGGCCAAGGCAAGGAAAATGCCAAACAGTATTTCAAAGAACACCCTGAAGATGCCGCTGAATTAGAACAAAAAATCAGGGACATCATGTTACCAAAACCCCAAAATGCTGAATTGGTGGAAGAGATAGATCCTTTCGAAAACTGATCCATGCCCGAGCAACAAATTGAACAACAAAAATACTCACCTGAAGCCAGGGCCAGAGCCTCGGCCTTAGGCAGTTTGGCCATGAGAGAACATTCGGCGCTGGAGCTAAGGCAAAAATTACTAAGAAAAAATCATCCATCAGACTTGGTGGATGATTTAATTATCTGTTTACAACAGGAAAATTTACTCAGTGACCGGCGTTTTGCAGAATCTTATTGGAGGCTTCGTGCAGATAAAGGTTATGGACCTATGCGAATCGGTAAGGAGCTGCAAATCAAGGGGGTGCCTAGTCGTATCATTGATTTGGCCAGACTTGAAACTGAGATAGATTTTTTTGCAGTGGTGTATGCTGTTTACCAAAAAAAATACAAGGCCGCTCCCTGGTCTGATTATAAGGAAAAAGCCAAAAGACAGGCTTTTCTTTACCGCCGCGGTTTTGATCATGAATATATCAATGCGGTGATTGAAACATGATGGATCTAAACTTTGATCGCGACCATTTGTGGCACCCCTATACCAGTCTAAGTAACCCTAACCCAGTTTATCCAGTAGTGGAAGCAAATGGTGTCTGTTTGGAACTGGAGAATGGACAAAAACTCATTGATGCGATGTCTTCTTGGTGGGCCTGTATTCATGGCTATAATCATCCTGTGCTGAATCAGGCAGTTATTGACCAATTGCAACAAATGTCCCATGTGATGTTTGGAGGTTTAACCCATAGGCCAGCAATCGAACTGGGTAAAAAGCTGGTTGAAATTACCGATAAATCATTGGATTGTGTGTTTTTTGCTGACTCAGGTTCTGTGGCGGTTGAAGTGGCGATGAAAATGGCAGCACAATATTGTTTTGAGCAAGGCCAGACCCAAAAAAATAAATTTCTGACATTTGCCAAAGGTTATCATGGTGATACTTTTGGTGCCATGTCTGTGTGTGACCCGATAACGGGAATGCACCATAAATTCTCCAGGTTACTCAATCAGCATATTTTTATTGATTCTCCGCAGTGCGGTTTTTCTACACCTTGGAATGATGAATATATTAAAACATTTGCTCAAGCGTTGGCAGAACAGCATGAGCACATTATTGCTGTCATATTTGAGCCTATTGTCCAAGGGGCAGGTGGCATGGTTTTTTATTCGCCTGAGTACCTAAAAGCAGCCAGAGAACTCTGTGATCAATACGGTGTTTTATTGATTTTTGATGAGATTGCTACTGGTTTTGGCAGAACGGGGAAATTATTTGCTTATCAACATGCCAATGTGGCTCCAGATATCATCTGTTTGGGTAAGGCTTTAACTGGTGGCTATATGACCTTATCGGCTGTCATTTGTAATCGTAAAGTGGCCAGTGGCATAGGAACCCATTTTATGCATGGACCTACCTATATGGCCAATCCTTTGGCCTGCCAGGTAGCCCTGTCCAGTATTGAATTATTGTTGCAAAGTGATTGGCAAGCACGCATCATGACCATTGAAGCAGCTTTGCGGCAAGGACTTGTTCCTTGTATTGAATTTGAATCGGTTAAAGAAGTAAGGGTTTTAGGTGCGATTGGCGTGGTTGAATTATATAAGCCGGTTGATGTTGAGCAGTTTCAACAGAAAATGATAGAGCAGGGTGTATGGATTCGACCATTTAATAATTTAATTTATGTGATGCCACCATTCACCATTGAAACTACGCAAATCAACCACATAACGTCCAGCATCCAGTTAATCTTAGCAAACCCATGATTATTTTATTATCCCCCTCTAAAGGGCAGGATTTTGCCCCCAGCCCTTTTGATCAATATAGCCAAGCTGCTTTGTTATCGCAAAGTAAAAAACTGGTTAGCAAACTGAAAACTTTTAAACCGAGTCAACTACAACAGTTAATGGGCATCAGTGAAAAATTGGCGGAATTGAATTATCAACGTTTTCAGGATTTTGAAACACCGTTTAAATTGGGAACAGCCAAACAGGCTGTTTTGGCGTTTAAAGGTGATGTTTATACCGGCTTGGAAGCGGAGACCTTGACCTTGGAAGATTTAGATTTTGCCCAGCATCATCTGCGAATATTGTCCGGTCTCTATGGCTATTTGAAACCATTGGATTTAATTATGCCGTATCGTTTGGAAATGAAGACAAGATTGAGTAATGAAAAAGGTGAAAATTTGTATCATTTTTGGGATAAACAAATCACAGGTTTACTCAATGAAGATTTAAATAACGATGACGATTTTGTGGTTAATTTGGCTTCTAATGAATATTTCAAAGCCATTAAAAAACCAAAGGTGAAAGCCCAGATTTTGACCTTGCATTTTAAAGATACAAAAGCAGGTAAAACTCGGGTAATTGGCTTTTTCGCCAAAAAAGC
>JAGRJR010000186.1 GCA_020442635.1 Lysobacterales bacterium | reverse complement strand
CCCGCCAAGAAGGGGATGACAACAACGCTGTAACCAGACAAGGCCAAATAGATGGTTCCAGTACTGCGAACAAAGCTAGAATCCGTCAAGGTACAGGTCAGCAAGCACAGGAAAACTATGCTGCTATCGATCAAAATGGTGACAACAACTGGGCTTCAACCCAACAGACTTATGACAACAGTGAGGCTTGGACGCAACAAACAGGAGACAATAACAAGTCCATGATTGTTCAAGATGCTGGTCCTAACCAAACTGATGGTCATTTTGCTGTGAACGAACAAGAAGGTGATCGTAATGAATCTTCTATCGGTCAATCAGGTAATGGTGCTCGTAACTCAGCTCGTGCTATTCAAGGAGGAAATGATAACCAAGCTAAGCAAAGTCAATATGCAACAGATGGTACTGGTGGTACTGGAAATTCTGCGGGTATAGACCAAGGAATAGATGGTGCTAGAAGATCTGTTGCAGCTCCAGAAGCTATTACTCAATGGAGTGCTGTTGCCGCAAATGTAGATGGAAACGCTGGAAGTCTTGGATACGTTCCACCAACGGAAGGAAATAAAGCTACTCAAACTCAAGTTGGAGCTGGTAATAGTGCCGGTATCTTTCAACTAGGTGGAAGTGTAGGCTATAGTAATTATGGTGAGCAAGTTCAAACAGGAGATGATAACAATGCCGGTATGGTTCAGGCACATTACTTTGACGGTAATAATTCTAACTATGCGAAACAAGAGCAAGATGGTGCTACCAACACTGCAGGGTTAGCCCAAGAAGGATCTGGACATAAGTCTTATCAAAACCAAGTTGGTGATGATAATATTTCTTTAGCATACCAACAAGGTAAAGACCATATGTTAAACACACACCAGATGGGTGATGGAAACGTAGCCTATGCTACTCAAAGTGGTGCTGAAAACAGAGCTTTAATAGTTCAGCATGATGGTCAAAGCTATACCGTTGAGCAAAACAAAGGAATAGGTAATAATGATTTTTCAGTTGGTGGAAACCAAGCTAACATCCTTCAAATGGGTCCTGATGGAAACTTTGGAGCTGGAGCAATTGATTGCGGTTTCGATGAGCCAATGGATTTAGACATGGATTATGATTTCCCAGGAGTTGACTTAGGTGATATCTGCGGAGGTTGCTAAAATAAAACTTTGTGATACAGAAAAAATGCAGGCTTATTTTTATGGGTCTGTATTTTTTTAACATAAATTTAACATTTTGTGTTAAAATCAGGTATCATGTAGTTAATCGATAATTCTTTATTCTTAATCCTAAAACCTTCAATTAATGGCGGGAAAAACTCTTTTTCTTAATGGGGGATTTCCCCCTTTTTAACCTTTACTACTAGTAAAGTGTTGTTTATTAGTATTTTTTATTGCATCTTTGAGATGTGATTGATTGATAGTGATATCGGAATCGCATCTCCTCAAAATTTGTTAAAATACAAACCTATCCCTAGTAATTGAATTTTTTTGGTCTTTGATCAAATGATTTAGCATTTTTAAAAATTTCCTCTAAATTCTAAAAATGTATTTCGAATACATTTTAAACACAATCCCCTTTTGACATTGTTATATAAATCATTTTACCGTGATTTATTATTTATCCAAGGAAGTAATTCCTTGCCAAGGACTGAATAATTTTTAACCAAATATTAATCTTTAAATCTTTTAAATTATGAAAAAAGTAATTTTTTGCGCAGTAGCGCTATTTGTAGGTGGAATGACCTATGCCCAGGTGACTGATGCAGACGGCAATTCGTCACCAACTCCTAATGTGATTGCTCCAATACCTGGATCAGCCGCGGGAGCCAATACAGGATTATCCGTTCAGAACGGACATGAAAACAAAGTACGTGTGCGTCAGGCCGGTACTTCACAATCTGTTTATACTTTTCAGGATGACGGTACCACAGGTTTTGGTGAGAACCAAGCAGATGTTCGCCAAACCGGAGCCGTATCGGCTGCCAGTGGGGTAGCGAATGCCGCAGACGTAAGACAATCTGGTGCTTTGAACAGCTCTGCTACCCGCCAAGAGGGTGACAACAATGATGCTGTGACCAGACAAGGCCAAATAGATGGTTCCAGTACAGCAAACAAGGCTAGAATCCGTCAAGGAACAGGGCAACAAGCACAGGATAACTATGCTGCCATAGACCAAAATGGTGACAACAACTGGGCTTCAACCCAACAGACTTATGACAACAGTGATGCATGGACACAACAAACAGGAGACAATAATAAGTCTATGATTGTTCAAGATGCTGGTCCTAACCAAACTGATGGTCACTTTGCTGTGAACGAACAAGAAGGTGATCGTAATGAATCTTCTATCGGTCAATCAGGTAACGGTGCTCGTAACTCAGCTCGTGCCATTCAAGGAGGGAATGATAACCAAGCCAAGCAAAGCCAATATGCAACAGATGGTACTGGTGGTACTGGAAATTCTGCTGGGATAGACCAAGGAATAGATGGTGCTAGAAGATCTGTTGCAGCACCAGAGGCTATGACTCAATGGATCGCTGTTGCCACTAATGTAGATGGAAACGCTGGAACTCTTGGATACATCCCACCAACGGAAGGAAATAAAGCTACTCAAACTCAAGTTGGAGCTGGTAATAGTGCCGGTATCTTTCAACTAGGTGG
>JAGRJR010000185.1 GCA_020442635.1 Lysobacterales bacterium | reverse complement strand
TCATAATTTTTTCTTGGGTATAATTACAAGCATTAATGTTAAATTTTGGCAATTATATACCTACTGCCCCAAATAAATACCTCAGAAATAATTATCTAAATATCACTTTAGATTAAATGAAGGAAGTTGTAAAATTGACACAATAGACAGAATGAAAAGCCTAGCGGTTAATACCGTTGGAAAACAGATAACTATAAAAGATTGATAAGTGAATAGAGACCACTATGAATATAATTGAACAAGGAATACAACAAGGATATATAGCTTTTGATGAAGATAGAAAAAACATATATTATCCACATCAAAACAACAAACGAAGAAACTATAATAATCCAGAAGAAAAAGTCCAAGCAGAAACTTATCTCAACTTGATATTTTCTTATGGTTATCCAATAGAAAGAATCCAGCAATTTGTGACCGTGACAATGGCTTCAACAACCAAAGAAGCCGATATAATTGTTTACAATGATGATGATTGTACACAGCCATTGATAGTTGTTGAATGCAAAAAAGAAGAAGTATCAGAGCAAGAATTTGAACAAGCGATAAAACAAGCATCAAGCTACGCTTATGCCCTATCAGGTACGGTCAAATATCTATGGGTCACATCTAAAATCAAAAACGAATCATTTTTAGTAGACAAAGAAAGCGATATTGTTCAAACCATTCCTGATATTCCAAGATACGGAATCACTGAAATTCAAAAATACAAATATGCTAAAGGTGGCAGACAAGAAAACGAAACACCAGATAACGAAATCAAGCAAAAGTTTTTTGAACTAAAACAAGTATCAGAAGAAGACCTCACAAAGGCATTTAAACAAGCGCACAACGCATTATGGGCTGGCGGTCAACTCAACCCATCAGAAGCCTTTGACGAGCTTGACAAGCTAATATTCTGTAAAATATGGGATGAGAGAAAACTTAGAAAACCAGGTGAGCCATACGATTTTCAAGTATTCAATGAACCAATCCCAAAAAAAGCAACAAAAGAGCAAAAGAAAAAGATAGAACAAAAAATCGAAAATGATTTATACAGAAGGGTACTAGCGATATATGAAGAGGGAAAAAAGAAAGACCCAGAAGTATTCAAAGATAATATCCGCTTAAATGCCACAAAAGTAAAAACAGTAGTTGGATATTTAGAATCAATCAATTTAGGTGATACTGATTTAGATAGCAAAGGCAAGGCATTTGAAACTTTTATGGGGAGTTACTTTAGAGGAGATTTTGGTCAATACTTTACCCCACGAACCATTGTGAAATTTATTGTTAGTTGTTTGCCAATTACAAATGACTCTAAAGTATTAGACACATCATGCGGAAGCGGTGGATTCCTTTTATATGCTCTCGATAAAGTAAGGAATCAAGCAAGTGAATACTTTTCAGAGAACTCAATAGAACACCATAGACACTGGCACGACTTCGCAGAAAAGAAATTATTTGGAATAGAAATCAATGAACAAATAGCCAGAACGGCAAAAATGAACATGATACTCCATGATGATGGTCATACCAATGTCATTACCTCAGATGGATTATTAAGTGTAGATACAATACAACAAAACACCGAAAACAAAGAGTTCAAATACGAAACTTTTGATTTCATTATCACCAACCCACCTTTCGGTAGTTCAGTTAAACAGTCAGAAAAGGATTATTTACACGAATACACATTAGGCAATAAACAAGCAAGCTGGTTAGATACAAAAAACACAAAAACTACAGGTCGCAACAATCAAAGCACAGAAGTTCTTTTCATAGAACAATGCCACCGCTTTTTAGAACAAGGTGGCTATATGGCAATTGTCCTGCCAGACGGCGTTTTAACCAATAGTAGCCTGCAATATGTCAGAGACAATATAGAAGACTGGTTCAGGATTATTGCCGTTGTATCAATGCCACAAACAGCATTCTCCCACACAGGAGCAGGGGTTAAAAGCTCAGTCCTGTTTCTTAGAAAATGGAGTGTCGAAACAACCGAAAAATATCAAACATTAAAAACAGACCTACAAGAACAAATCAAACAAGAAAACAACTATTTAAAAGAAGTAGAAAGAATAGAACAAGAAAAGAAAGACACTATCAAAAATCATACAGGATTTGAAAACACAACAGGCGAAACAGATAAAAAATCAATACAAGCAACCGAAATATTCAAAGAGTGGAAAAAGGAAATCAGTGACCAATACAACCAACAAATCAATGATTTCAAAGAAGACCTAACAGACCAATACACAGCTTTGAAACAGCAACAAATATCCGACTATCAAATCTTTATGGCAATAGCCGAAGACATAGGCTACGACGCAACAGGTAGAGCCACAGGAAACAACGAGCTGGAATATATAAGCCAAGAACTAACCCGTTTCATAAACCACATTGATAAAAGTGAAAAAATATGAGTCAATTTTCACTAATCAAGGAAACAGAAAATATATTTTTGACAAATTTGTCGGAAATTGAAGGGAGGTTTGATGCGATTTTCTATAAAGAAAAGCCTGATATAAGTCAATGTGTAAGACTGTCAAAGTTTGCCCGAGTTTCAGGTGGAAAAAGACTTCCAAAAGGTAGTTACTATTCCAGTCAGGAGACTGGATACAGGTATTTAAGAGTTGGCGACATTAGTTGGGATGGAACTTTAAACTATGACAATTT
>JAGRJR010000184.1 GCA_020442635.1 Lysobacterales bacterium | reverse complement strand
GACAGTTATGTTATTACCAGATAACACTTTATCGGCCAGTTGTTTGTTAAGTCTGAACTCACCAGCCAATGAACCATTTACATTTTATATGGATGCTTTAAAGGTACGTGATTCAGATTTGATCTTTGCTGATGGTTTTGACTCAAATTAGGAAAGTCAAAACTAGATCAGCTTGATGTTTTGGGCTGTGGACACTTGAGTCTGCATTTGAAGGATTTCAGATTCTGGTACAACCACGTGCGTACACATCAGAATATAGACAACAGAACACCAGCCGAAGTTTGGAGTGGTAATGGTTTTAAAAGAACAGCTTATTTTTATTCAGCTTGGGATGGTTTGTTGCAAGGCTTTTGGCATCCGCCTGATTGAAAAGATGAAATTTAGTGAATAGTTAGCAGGATAAACAGACCGTCCACGGTTTGGTGTGGTTGATTTTTGAAAAGTTGGAGATTTTGAAGGTATTTTTGGATTAGTTTTAGAAAAAGCGACCCTGTAAATAATTCTGTGTATCCGCCATCTCAAAGGCCAATAACTGGAGGCCAATAACTGGGACACACACCCCAATCTATAATTTCTTACAAGTCTATCAGAAAACTGCCACAGCTTTTGCAGCTTAAATTCTTCAAAATAAAGTTTTTAAACGGAGTTTTATAATGACTGTTGCAAGAAATCAGCAAATTTGTGTAGAGGAGACACCCTATTATCATGTGGTGAGCAGATGTGTACGCAGAGCCTTTCTTTGTGGTGAAGATTCGGTAACTGGAAGGTCCTTCGAACATCGCCGAAAGTGGCTAGTTGATCGCATCAAATTCGTTACCTCAATCTTTGATATTGATGTCTGTTCCTATGCCATAATGTCCAATCACTTTCACATCGTTTTGCGTGTTGGTGACACCTCAGAATGGCCAGCAAATCGAGTGCTTATGGCATGGCAAAATTTATACTCACTGCCGTTACTTTGTGATCGTTATCTCAAAGGTGAAATCAACACTGAAGCACAGCTTAAAAAAGTCAAAGGTTATGTGGCTGAATACCGCTCAAGACTGATGTCAATTTCTTGGTACATGAAATCCATTAATGAGTATGTAGCACGCATGGCTAATAGCGAGGACAAATGTACTGGTCACTTCTGGGAATCTCGCTTTAAAAGCCAAGCATTGCTTGACGAACGCCGACTTTTGACCTGTATGTGCTACGTTGACTTAAATCCAATCAGAGCAGGCATGGCCAAGGCATTGATAGATTCTGAATTTACTTCAATCCAGGAACGTATCGAACAGAAATCAACCTGGTTATCAGGTTTTGGAAAGGCTGAAAATGACCTGTCTTTTTACCTATCAAGTTACATAGATCTGGTAGATGATACAGGTAGGTGTTTGAGAGATGATAAGAGAGGATATATTTCTGCAAAAACAGCCAAAGCCATTGATCAGGTTGGCATTAATCCCGACAATTGGATTGACGAACTCAAAGGTTTCAAATCCATCGGATTTTCCGCTGTTGGAACGGCTGAACAACTCAAGGATTTCTCACTAAAAACCAAGCGTAAATGGACGCTTGGATTTACCTTGAAACCACAACTAGAATAGTCTAAACCTAACAGCCAAAACCTCTTTCGTCATCAGACGACACAGCCCAACTCGGCTTAAATCTGGATAAATACACAAATACATAACAAATCACTCTGCCAACTGGAAATTCACACATAACCAACCTTAAACTTAATTGAATTTGAAAAAATTACAGGCCCATTTCGGTGACTTTTATCTCTCAATGGATGTATGTCCTGATAGAATTCGCAATGTAGGAAAATATAGACAGCGGAGAATTCAGAGTTCGGCTATGATAGGTTTTCGTATTACAGGGATGTTTTGATGCTGTTTATTTACCTTTTGCTGTTGCTCTTTTGGTTATTTGCTAAACACCAAAACAGCCATTACCCACATTATCGAAAAATCACAGCAAAGACTGGTTTTAAACATCGAAAGAAGCCTCGTTGGGTGATTAATCGTGTTATTGAGCATAAGGCTTTTATGCCGAATGATGGTTGCAGGAAAATCGCGTCTTCGTTTAATCGGAGGTTTGGTGATAAAGAGACAGTCTCAAAAACTTGGGTTTACAACACGATAAAAAAGCAGCAACATGAAATATTATTGTTACGGAAGAAGTTAAAAAACAAAAAGCCACATCCACACCCAATTAACCAGACATGGGGTATGGATATAACTGTAAAGTTTGATCTGGATAAGAAGCAGCATCACATCCTCGGCATCGTCGATCATGGCTCCCGAGCTAACTTGTGTCTAAAGGCCTTAACCAATAAAACCAGTATCTCTTTACTTCGCTGCCTTTTGGACACTATTGAGAAATACGGTAAACCTGAGGCCGTTCGAACAGATAATGAAGCCGTTTTTGTTTCAAAATTGTTTCGATTTAGTTTGTGGTTACTTGGGATAAAACATCAGAAAACTGATGTAGGCACATCCTGGCAGAATGGCAGGATAGAAAGATTTTTTGGCACATTAAAGGAAAAGTTGAATCAGATTGATGTTTTGGACTGCGGACACTTGAATCTGCACTTGAGGGATTTTCGATTCTTTTATAATCATGTGCGTACACACCAGAATATAGATAACAGAACACCTGCCGAGGTTTGGAGTGGTAATGGTTTTAAAAGAACAGC
>JAGRJR010000183.1 GCA_020442635.1 Lysobacterales bacterium | reverse complement strand
CATTGTGGTAAAATCAATGGGGTCAGAGACGTTGATTATAGCTTGAGCCAGATTGTTGATGTTTTCTTACACGCTCTTGATCAATGAAATCAACGAATCAATGGGGTCAGAGATGTTGATTATGGTTTGAGCAAGACTATTGATGTTTTCTTACACGATCTTGAGAAAATGACGACTGTTGCTGTTGATTGATTGGTTCTAAGATTTGATCATGGCTCGCTTACCCAGATTAAATCTTCCCGACATCCCTCAGCATATTGTGCAGAGAGGTAACAACCGTCAAGTCTGTTTCTTTTCCGATCAGGATTATGTTGTGTTTTTGGGCAAGTTAAAGGATTGCAGTCGTAAATACAAAGTGGCTGTTCATGCTTATGTATTGATGACCAATCATGTTCATTTGCTGATGACTCCCTCAGATGAAACTGGTATGAGTCGTATGATACAGGCATTGAGCAGTGGTTATGTTCGATACATCAACATGACCTATGGCCGCACAGGCACATTGTGGGAAGGGCGTTATAAGTCTTCGTTAGTCGATTGTGAGCGCTATTTTTTGATCGTCAGTCGATACATTGAAATGAATCCTGTCAGGGCTAAAATGGTCTCTCACCCCTCTGAATATCCATGGTCAAGTTTTCGTAAAAATGCGCTTGGCATTCCAATTAAATTAATCACCCCGCACGGATGTTACCAACAATTGGGAAAAAACGATGAAGAAAGAAACCAGGCTTACCAATCTTTATTCCAACACGAAATACCTGAATTTACTTTAGAAGAAATTCGTGATTCGATCAACAAAACCTGGGTTTTAGGAAACAACAAATTCAAAACACAAATCGAATATCAAACAGGCAGAAGGGTCAGCCCTTTACCCAAAGGAGGAGACAGAAAGTCAGAAAAGTTTAAAAATCAACATCTCTGACCCCATTGATTTGACCCCATTGATTTGCCATTGATTTTTGACCCCGTTGATTTTCATTAAAGAATAATGTCCAATAAATCCCTGTTGATATAAATGACATCTTGTTATATGCTTGTCCCATGTTCTGGAACGTGGGACGGAAGTTGTTATGAAAAGCCAAGATATTGTTATATTATTTAAGCTCGTTTCTTTACATGCCAAAAAAGAAAGGGATGGTTCGTCTGTGTTTGGTGATGAGGATGAAGCGCTTTTTTCTTTTCGTTCATTAGAGCGATACACAGGAATCGCCAAGTCACAAATCAGCCGAAGTCTGAACCGCATGTATGAAGTTGGTTTGGCTAAAATCGGCAGTGATATGGGTAACCCCAGAGTGAATAAACAAGCTTTATTGGAGTTTGTTGTTTATGGGATTCGATATGTTTTTCCAGCAAAAACTGGTGAATTAACGCGTGGTATCCCTACTTCAGTGGCTGCGCCAGTTTTAAAAGATGTCATCAAATCGTCAGGGGATTTGATTCCTGTCTGGCCGGATGCCAATGGTACGAAAAAGGGATTGGCTGTTGAGCCTTTGCATAAAAATGTGGGTCAAGCGATTCAAGGAGACCATTTAATGTATGACTTATTGGCGTTGACTGATGCCATTCGCATAGAGCAAGTAAGGACACGCCATGTGGCCATTGAATTACTGAGCGACTTATTAGGTGACTCATGAGTGTGTCGGCTCAACAGATAGAAATGATTAGACAAGTGTCTGATGCATTGGGGGATTTAAAGAACGAAGTGGTTTTTGTGGGTGGGTGTGTAACTGGCTTGTTGGTTAAGGATGATTTCTCATTAGAGAAAGTGCGATTTACTGATGATGTCGATTTAATTGTTGATGTAATAACACATACGGATTGGCAGCATTTACAAAAACAACTGCGTGAAAAGGGTTTTAAAGAAGATATGACAGATAATTTAATCTGTCGAATGTATCTCGCGAACTTAAAAGTAGATGTCATGCCCGTTGAAGAAAAAATATTAGGTTTTTCTAATCAGTGGTATAAAAGTGCAATAAAGAATCCTTTGATGTACAATTTAGATAAGAAATTCACAGTAAAAATTATATCACCCGTTTATTTTATTGCTGCCAAGATTGATGCGTACATAGGCAGGGGGCAGGGGGACATATTGGGCAGTCATGATTTGGAAGACATGGTAACACTTTTTGATGGCAGAGCTGAAATTGTGGAAGAGGTTTTAAGCAGTGCTGCTGATGTCAGAGCGTATATTTCTTCCCAATTGAAACAACTCATGGATAAAAACAATTTCGAGTATGTCATTCAAAGCGTTGCCGGAAATAATCAGCAAAGAGAGCAGGTTATTTTTGAAAGAATCAATAGGTGCATCCATCATTCATGACCACCCAACCCGAACAATCCTGGAAAATAATCTGATTTGAATCAATGGGGGCAGAGACGTTGATTTGAGACGTTGATTTGAAAGCTTATTTACACCTTTGCCAATCTGGTGTAATATTGCACCAGTATATTTGTGAGGCGATTATGACAAGACAAAGCGTATCATTTACTGAACCTAACAATGATTGGATTCAATCGAAAGTTGATAGCAAGGAATACAAAAATAAAAGTGAGCTGATCAATGAGTTGGTTCGTCAGGCCAGACTCAAGCAAGAAAAGCTTGAGTTTATTCAAGCTAAATTAGCTCAAGCAGAACAAAAAGGGTTTGTCTCGCAGAGTGAGGATGAAATTTTGGAGGAAATCAAACAAGGTTTGAATCTTGGG
>JAGRJR010000182.1 GCA_020442635.1 Lysobacterales bacterium | reverse complement strand
ATGGCTTTACCTTGTACCGAGAAAATCTTGGCGTTGGCTTGTAGCAAATCACTTCTTTCCATACCAGGTCCACGAGGCATGGCACCAACCAACAAAGCGTAATTGGCATCTTTGAAAGCCACATTGGCATCATCTGTGGCCACGACACCGTGTAACAAAGGAAACGCACAGTCTTCTAATTCCATGACCACGCCTTGAACAGCATTCATCGCAGGTGGAATTTCAAGTAAATGCAAAATAACAGGTTGATCTGGACCTAACATGTTACCCGCTGCAATTCTGAAAAGAAGTTGGTAGCCGATTTGTCCGGCAGCGCCAGTGACGACGACTCTGACTGGTTGTTTCATTGATATCTCCAAGCTTATATAAAAAGTGATTAAAAAATACAGCAACCATTCAATCATAATTTTTCTCAATGAATAATTGGTATTATTTTTTGTTGCGAAATTATATCAATCAGGCGTTTTTTTTTATATTCATTTTTTACTTTATCAGGCCCTGTCAGGTTAACCTTGATTAGGTAAACAGACATGACAATAAACGTCAATAATGTATTTTTTTATACTTTTGCTTATTTTGAATAAAATGCAATTGTAAATAAAAGTGAACAATTTGGGAAAAATCAGTGCTGTACCCCTTGAAACACAGCGGTTTTACTCATTATTCATGAAATAGATTAATATAATCGATAAAAACGATAGTTACATTACACACCTCTAATGTTAAAGTAAAACATAGACTCAAGTGTGAAGGTGTTATCAAGAGTCTCATATAGAGAGTGTGAATTTCTTTAGAGAGTGTGAATTTCTTATTTTTTGCTAACGCAAAAATATATACAGTTTTGTCAAAAACTGATGATAGGAAGGTGAGGTGTGTGTATGACGGATTTAAAAAATTATTTATGGAATAACAAAAACAATACTTCTGTAAAGACCAAGTTCAATGGCAAGATTCTTAAAATAAACGAATGGCCAGATTTTGGTTTTGTAGGGTGTCCCAAAGAATATATAGTATTAAGTGCTTATCTTATAAAACAACCGATACAGTATAACCAATTGAAAGCAATATCCAAATGTGATGTAGAAACCATTAATCACTTTTTATATGTTTGCCACATGTTAAAGCTTCTTATTGTGTCTGAACCCAAACGCGAAAATATCAAAGAATCAATTGTCAGTATTTTTACAACAGACATAAGCAGCAAACTCAGACAAATTTTCTATTAATAATGATCACAAAAAAACTTGCTTTCGTTGGGTCTGTAGGCTCAGGTAAAACGACACTAATCAAAAATCTCAGTCAAACCGACACACTGGATACAGATGTGGTATCAAGTGTTGATATCGGAAAAGAAATGACCACAGTAGGGTTGGATTATGGCTACATTACTGTTGATGATTCTCTTTCCATTGGATTGTATGGGGTCCCTGGACAAAGAAAATTTTCATTCATGTGGGATTTTGTAAAAGAGGGTTTATGGGCTGTGGTCATTCTTATCAAAAACAACAGCACTGAATCCATTAAAGAGCTTGATTACTTGTTAGACTATTTTGAAATCACTCAGAAACTCCCTTGTGTTATTGGCATTACTCATTCTGACATTGTCAGAGGGGAAAATACAAAACTGAAAATCAGAGAAGTATTGAAACAAAGAAGTTTAAATTTACCTATATATTCAATCAATGCGAATTTAAAAGAAAATGCCGAACTGATTATTAGAACATTAATTTTACTGGAAGAAACTAATAATGGATCATAAACAATTAAATTTACTCATTAAACGAACGATGAATGAGTCTACCGCAATAAAAGTCATCAGTTTATCTACTGCTGATGGTTTTAATGTTTGCACAGAATTTGGAGACGATTATAGGGTTGAAAAAGAGAAGCTTTCCGCGGTCAGTAGTTCTCTGGCTTCTCTCAGTAACGCAGCCTGTAAACAAATATTAAAAACCAGATTAAAAGCAACCATCATTGAATCAATTGATGGCAACTTAATTTTTATCAAAACCAAATATGGAAAATCTGATTCTGTGCTTTGTTTAATTGCAAGTTCAGAGTTGCTAGTAGGTAAGGCCAGGTACTACGCAAGACAACTGGCGTTATCTATTCATGAAATTGCTGTTGATATATAACAGCTTCTATTAATTTTAAATAAGAGAGAAAAAAATGGCAGATATAGAAAATAGTTTAAACGAAGTTATGAGCATTGACGGAGCAATTTGTACCTCATTGGTGGATTATACTTCTGGTATGGTTTTGGGAGAAAAAGGGGCAGGAGTGGATATGGAGTTAGCCGCAGCCGGCAATTCACAGGTGGTTAAAGCCAAATTAGAAACAATGAGATCTTTAGGCATTGAAGGCAATATTGAAGATATTTTAATTACCTTAGATGATCAATATCACATCATTAGACCTATGGCTTCTCAAAAAGGGCTGTTCCTTTACATCGTACTTAATAAAGCCAAATCAAATTTAGCATTAGCAAGAAGAAAAGTCCAAAATATAGAAGAATCATTAGAAGTCTAAATATCCCCGAACCAGATCGCCAAATCGGTCTGGTTATCTCCTTTATCACGTTTAAATTAGCCTGAAGAGAGCCAGAAACCCACTTAAATATATTAAGTCATTGATTCTTGTGGCAACAATAAAATTGGCAAAAATAGTTGATAAAATGAGGGATTTTTGGGTGACTAATTGACAAGGCCAAAG
>JAGRJR010000181.1 GCA_020442635.1 Lysobacterales bacterium | reverse complement strand
ATTTACGTGTTGTTGACTCGATGAAGTATTGGCAATAATGATAAAATAAGCCCATGAATATCAAGTTTTGTAACCAGTGTGGACACGAAGTCAAATATCAGGTTCCTGAAGGCGATGACAAGCCCCGTGCTATCTGTCAAAGTTGTTACACCATCCAGTATGAAAACCCAAAAATTGTTAACGCTTGTATCATCGAACATCAAGGTAAAATTTTACTGGGGAAGCGCACCATTGAACCCAGAAAAGGCTATTGGAATGTGCCAGCCGGGTTTATGGAAAATGGTGAATCGACACGAAATGGCGCCACTCGGGAAGTCAAAGAAGAATTGTTAGCTGATCTAAAAAACATCACCCTATTTGGTGTTTACAACATCATCCAGAGAAACCAGGTTCACGTTTATTTTCGGGCAGAATTGGCACACGAAAATTATGGCCCCGGTGCAGAAACCTCGGAGGTCAAATTATTTGCGCCTGAAGAGATTCCCTGGGATCAATTGGCATTCCCGGTTGGCATCACGGCATTAAAACGATATATCAAAGAAATGCAAACGGGTGATTTCACCATCAAGGAAGAAGACATCATCATTGATTATGAAATGCTCAAACAATACAACTTCAATAGTTAAAGGACACTATGCATATAGAAACATTCTACGACACCCAAACATCAACATTTACTTATATTTTGGTCGATACCGAAACACAAAACTGTGCAGTCATTGACTCGGTACTCGATTATGATCAAGACGCTGCCAAAGCCACCACTGAAAGTGCTGATAAAGTCATCGCTTACATCAACGAAAATGGCTTAAACAACCAATGGATTTTGGAAACACATATACACGCTGATCACATTTCCGCAGCTCATTACATCAAGCAGCACATTGGCGGCAAAACAGGTATAGGCTCTGGGATTAAAAATGTACTCAACCTGTGGGTACCTATCTTTGATACTGGTAAAGACACCCCAATTGATGGGTCGCAGTTTGACGCTTTGTTTGAAGATGGCGAAACATTTAAGCTCGGTTCACTCGAAATCCAGGTCATGCACACCCCTGGACACACACCAGCTTGTGCCAGTTATGTGGTTAATGATGCCGTTTTTGTGGGTGATACTTTATTTGCACCAAACCTCGGAACCGCACGGGTTGATTTTCCAGGAGGGGATGCCAAAGACTTATACCAATCTATTCAAAAATTCTATCAACTATCTGATAACACAAGAGTTTTTCTATGTCACGACTATCCTTCAGAGGGAGAAGAACCGACTTCGATGGTGACCATCGCAGAACAAAAGAACAACAATAAAATGCTGAAAGCCGAAACTTCACTGTCAGAATATATAGAGAAAAGAAACACCAGAGACTCACAACTGGCTGTGCCTAAATTGATACTGCCTTCTATCCAAAGCAATATGCGGTTGGGCGACTTTGGCAAGCCTGCTGAAAACGGCATTCAATACATCAAAATACCTTTGAACCGGTTATAAAACTGATTAAGTTTCTAGTCTCTGGTAATCTTCAAGAGACGAACAAATCTGGATGTTTTGCAAAGTCATGGAATCAAATAACTTATTGACCTTATTGATATGACGTTCCTTTAAGATTAAAACGACTTGAATGTCCTGAGATCGCATTTTCAAAACCAATTCATGCAAGGTAAATACCGCAGAAATGTCCATAAAAGGCACATTGAGGCAATTGATGACTATGGTATCAACATCCAAAGCCTTACTGACCTGCTCTTCAAAAATTGAAGCTGAACCAAAGAAAAACGCGCCATTAATATTCACAGTCCTGATTTTCTTATCTTTAACATCCAACTCCACTTTCAAATGTTCCTGAATATCCACATTGGCCTCTGAAGTCACGCGATAGACGGTCAAGATAGAAGCCATCACGATACCTATCCCAACTGCCACCACTAAATTCACAAACACGGTCAATGTAAACACAACCAGCATGATGACCATATCCATCCTGGGTGCTTTGTTTATGACTTTGAGGAAACGGTAATCAACGATATCTATGCCCACTTTGAATAAAATACCTGCTAAAACAGGTAATGGAATTTGTGCAGCTATGGGCGCAAAAAACAACACAATAAGCAGCAGCACAACGGCATGCACCATGCCAGACAGCTTGCTAGTGCCGCCACTTTTAATATTAACCACAGTACGCATGGTTGCGCCAGCGCCAGCAAGGCCGCCCAGTAAAGCGGTACAACTGTTTCCAATACCTTGGCCTATCAGCTCTTTGTTGGGGTTATGTTTGGTTTTGGTCACTGAATCAGCCACCAATGAGGTTAATAATGTATCAATCACACCCAACAAGGCCAATGTCAGAGCAAAGGACAAAATATGCTCTAACTTATGGATATCGCTCCAATCAATTTCTGGAAGGCGAAAACTGGGCAACGACAAAGGTATTTCACCTACGGTTTGCACCGGTAACTTAAACACCAAGCTGCACGCTGTTGCCACTATCAAGGCCAACAGCGGAGCAGGAATGATTCGACCTACCTTTTGGGGAGTGAAAAGCATCACAGCCAGTGCCAATGAAGCCACAGCCAGTGCCGAAAGATTGGTTTGACTTAAACTGTCTGGTAAAGACAACAAGGTTTGAATCACACTGCTTGAGCCTTCGACACCAATAAACGGATTAATCTCCAGCACAATGATGATGACTCCAATGCCCGACATAAAGCCAGAGATAACAGGATAAGGAATGAATTTAACAAAGCGCCC
>JAGRJR010000180.1 GCA_020442635.1 Lysobacterales bacterium | reverse complement strand
AATCAATTGTTCCGTTCAATTCGCCTGGCCAATCTGGCAGCAACTGTGCAGGATTAAATGCACGCAATTGCAATTGGCCATTAATTTGTAATTCATCTTGCCAATGAGTGTCACCAACAAATTCAAGAGCGCCTTCATCAGTGAACAGTTGTGCCTGTTGGACTTGAAATTGTTGAGTATTTCCACGGCCAGTAATGATCAATTCGGCAGATGGTAACTCACCAGAACTGATGACACTTTCAGCGGTCAGTTCCAAGTCTTCAAGCTGACCTGTTAAAACTCCGGATAACTCTTTAATGACCAAAGCCTGGTCATTCACTTGCAAAGTGGTATCGGCAGAAGTCACTTTAAAATCTATCCAAGGATCATTTAATAAGGCTTTAATGTGGCCATCCCACAACCATTGTCCATTGATCATAGGGTGGTTAACAACCGTTTGTTGTTTGATTTGCATTTGATGCAAATCGCCAGTAACTGTACCTTCTGAAGAAGCTTGCCATTCGGTGGTTTTTGCTATGATTGTTGGGGTTATTTGGTAGTTTAAACCCTCCTTACTATTGATGAGTCCTGAACTTTGTACTAACCAGCCAGGCGCTTCTATCTTAAGATTTTTGACCTCGGTGGTGTGATTAGATGCCGATGCCTGTAAGTTTATTGTTTGAATGTTTTGGCTGGTTTCTGTCGTATGAACGGTAAAATCATTGATGGTAAGATGTCTGATATCAAGGGCAAATGGCCATTGAAAACCAGCAAATGGTTGAGAATTTTTATCAGCTTTCTCAGGCTGTTTTATCCTAAGTTCAACATGGTTGACTTGCATGTTGCTCACATCAATAAAACGATTCCACAAAGACCAATTGGCCTGGTATTCCAGATTATCTAGTTTTACAGTTATGGTCTCGTCTTGATAGTTAACCTGATCAAGCTGTAAACCATCGGCCAAGGTGCCACTGATCGACTCATAACTGGCATCAATCGCGGCATGTTTTAAAACAAAATTTATCGCCAAGCGACTACCATGTTCTGTGTAAATCAGGTAACTAAAAACCAACAAGACCAATAAAACCAGTATCAAAAATAACATTAACAGGTACTTCAGTGGCTTAAGTATCATAAGTCTGGTCCTATCGTCACATGTAACCTGAAATCGTTTTCATCCTGGTTAAGTGGCACACCCAAATCTACTCTGATTGGACCAATCGGCGAGAACCAACGGATACCAGCGCCTACAGTGTATTTGAAATCAAAATCGTTGGTAAAAGCGTCACCAAAATCGGTAAATGCCGCCACTGCCCATTGTGGGGCAAATTGATGTTCAAGCTCGATGCTACCAACTGCCAGATGTTTACCACCAATTAAATCGCCGGTAACGCTGTTAACTGGCGCAATACTTTCAAAGTCATAGCCTCTCAGATTCTGGTCACCTCCAGCAAAAAAACGGTATGTAGTCGGTAATTCATCAAAGTCACTGCTGACAGTGGCACCGAGCTGGGTGCGGTACAACAAACGATTACGGTCACTAACAGCGTGGATATATTTGCCAAACAGGGTTATTTGTGCAAATGAAGCATCGGAAAAAACATCTTCTGATGCTCCCTTGATTTCGGTTTGTAATTTATAGCCTCTTGATGGTCTTGGTAGACTGTCTGCATCGGTGATTGACCAACTGATACCTGGCACTAACAGCAGTGATTCGTCTTTATCTTGTCCGATATTAAATTTTTCATGCAACAAATCAATGAAGTTAATGTTTTGCCAATTGTTGTTACTGATGCGTGTTTGAGTGAATCCCAATTTGGAAGTCTGACTGTCAACCTGATCCGTTTGTTCGTCTCGATAAGCAACATTTACATTAAACCATTTGCTGGCTGGTTTATTTTTCGATGGTATTTTATAGGCTGCATTCAGCTCATAACTTAATTCGGATAAATCAAGATGACTGGTAAATTGATGCCCTTGATCATTGATACGATGGTTGTTGTATTTAAAAGAGGCTTTAACACCTGCATCAGTTGAAAACCCTAAACCAACTGAGTAATCATATTTGACAGCTGGTTTGAGTTTAATGGTTAATGGAACACCAGTGGATGACCTGGCTTCTTCATCAATATCAACGATAACTTGTTCGAAATAACCATAAGAATTTAGTTTCTGTTTCAGTTTATATAAATCATCGTATGTCAGGTAGTTGCTGGGTTTTATGGTAATTAATTTTTCTACTAATGATCGATTCAAATAAGTGTCGTTTTTGAGCTCATCTCCCATATCCAGATTTATGGCATTAATAGCGTAGCGCTGTCCCAATTCAAAAACCAGTTTTATTTCCGCCTTATTGGTGTCTGGAAAAACTTCAAGGCTTTGAGCTGTAAATCGTGCGTCTAAATAAAGTTTTTCATTGGCCATTTGTCTCAATTGACTCTTTAGGGCTTCATACCTCGGTTGAATCAATGGATTACCTGTCTGCAACTTGTGGGTGGCTAATAAAGCATCTATGTCATCATCGCCTCCAATTACGCTTATATGAGCACGACTGATGGTCGTAACTTGTCCCAAATCAATTTGCAGCTCTAAAGGCTGACAGTTACTTTTTGGCGATGAAGTTACGTTTATTTCACTGTTGAAATAACCGAAAGGCTCAATGGCGGACTTGATTTGTGTGCGCATGTCCTTGCGCTGTTGACTGATGGAGGTAAGTAAAGACTGGCAGTCATAACTCTTGCTGTTCAAATAAACCAGAATATTGTGTTTGATATGATCGGGTAAATTTGAAAGTTTATAGCTGATGGATAGTGTTCCATCAGCTTGTGAAGAAAAACTCAAATAAATGCCAAACATCAAGCAAATTGTGCATAGATAATTTTTCATG
>JAGRJR010000017.1:22111-46393 GCA_020442635.1 Lysobacterales bacterium | reverse complement strand
ATTCAATGATTATTCAAATCCGTCAGCAAAGATCAAATCATCAACAGTAACAACAATGGTAGTCACTTCCGAGGTGTCTTCACCGCCATTATCCGTTCCACCATTATCCTTCAAAGCAATATTGATTTCCACAGCGCCTGTTGCCACGTCACTTACTTTAAACTCAAGGTCACCTGATGCCGCATCGACTGAGGGCAGTATTTCAAAAAAATTCACATCAGTCACATTGATTTGAAACTGCAGTGATTGAGTACCGGTTTCGTCATTGGTGGGCCCTGCTGAGATGGCGGTTGCCCATGCAGGGATTTGAACAAGTTCTCCTTGCGAAACCAGATAAGATAAACCGCCAGCAAGGAAGGTTGGCGCATCATTGACAGGCGTGATATCGATAACGACTGAGGCTGAGTCGGTGTTGTATTGATCACTGATTTCATAATCAAACACCATTTGACCACTGGCATCTGGATTGTCAGTTTGAAAAACAAAGCTTCCATCAACCATGACCAAGGCAGAACCTGTGTACAAACCATTATCTACCTCCGTCAAGCCGGCAGAATTAACAATGAAGGGCCCAGTATCGGTATCATTAATCAACAACCCTTCAGCAGCAGAAACTATCAAGGTTTCCCCTTCGAGCATATCATAGCCATTGGTTATCGCGACCGGAATGAAATTTGAACTCAAGGTTTCATATTCCACTGCCCCGATATCACAACCCGTTAAAGCATTGTTTATACCTGCCACATCAACTTCCCTGAAACCGCTGACATCATTATAGAAATACCGTTGATCATTGGTTTGGTTATTACAACGACCTTGATCTATCAGTAGACTGTTTAACGAAGGCAAATGTGTTGGCGTTGGCCCACCATTATCTGCAATGGCCTCGATACCTGGATCTAACAGTGCAAAAGTGGTGCCAACCCAGTCATCATTGGCATTGGGTTGACCCACTGGAAACACCGAACCTGACCCTGTGTTATCAGTAATAAAGTTATAACCAAAAGTCGCAAAAGCACCACTGACATCCCGATGAAAAATTTGTGCATTGTCTGTATTAAGGCCAACAACTGTATTGAACAAATTAACCGGAGTAGAAGTACCTGACCAAATACCACCGCCGCCACCATCACTACTTGGTTGATCGGAATTACTGTCAGCCGTATTATTAACGATGGTTGAGTGTTTAATGGTAACTTCGGAAAATTCAGACGGAAACCCAGGCCCCCCAACCGCAATGCCTCCACCCACGCCTGTTGTAGTATTGTTCGAAATGGTTGTGTTGGCTATTTCCAGAGTGGCGATATGGGTACTGGGTGAGCGAATCAAAATAGCCCCTCCAGCGCCATCACTTAATGGTTGTTGCAAGGCTGGATTGAAGACCACGTTATCAACAAACGCACTGTTGCTGATGGTTACATTAAAACCTGCGCCGACAAAAATTGCCCCACCACCGATCACATCTTCATTGAAACTGGAAATAAAATTACCATCAAACAAACAATCTTTAATGGTCACAGAATTACTGCTGGTCGGATCAGCGCCCAACAAAGCAATGGCACCACCTGACTGAACGGTAAAGTTACCAAAAAAATTAACTCGCTCCAGGTTGAATGAAGCGCCCGCAGCCAAAGCAATCGACATAGCACCTCCACTGGTGCCAAAAGGCGGTGCTACACTGTTTTCGCTGAAGGTTACATCATTGATGGTATAACTGGCATTGGCCATCAATGTGGCTACAAAGGCTCGCCCAATCCCTTGCGAAGAAAAAGTGATGAGATCTCTGGAAACTCCATTGATATGGACTGATTCACTTAATTGAAAAGGGGTAAATGGATAAAAATGTGCTGGAAGTATTTCTGGCGCAAATTCAATCACATCAACCACAGGCATCGCTTCACCCGCAATACATTCTCCAGGCATACTGCCGGATGCGACATTATTATTCACCGCATCCATGGCTTCATACATGGTACACAAACCATCATCAGCCACATTCTCAACATGGCTGGTATTAACCACAATGGTAGCCGCTTGAGTAATCAGACTGAAATGTATGGTGGCTATTAAGACAGTGACTTGGGTAATTCTCATCTTTAAATCTCGCAAAAATAACCATAATAATGATAGTGATGCGCTGGTTTTAAATCTTGAATATGTTCTGAATTCTTTCTGAAATCAATCACTGATTAAAAACAAGCGATGAAAAAACAGATAAACCCCACTCACTTATACTCATGTTTTACTATAAATCGTCGCATCTGTTACAATAATCTTTAAAGCCGACATTCCACATAAAAATGGTGCCAAAATATAACAGTTATAAATTGATAGGCCTGATATTTCTGTTGCTGCAACTCGTAGAAGTCAAAGCGCAAGCTGACCTCAACCTGTTTGCCAGTAATTCCAAGGAAACAAAAGAATATGAGTTGCCAGAAATCAGTCAATTACCCACTGATTGGTGGATACAGGCCATCAAAACCGCACCTCCTGACCAACCTTTTTTGCATTTATCCAGTTGGGGCAACACGCTGTTATCCCAGGCTCAATCCGAAGGCAGTTCCTTAACCGCTGAAAGCCTACAAGCCATCCGGCAGTTCAACATCAACATCTCCAACCTGACACAAAACAGTGAAATCAAGGAAACTGAAGCACCGTTGAGTCTGACACAACAAGAAAGTTATGCGTTGAACGAAGTGCTGGAGGTGATGCAACAATTACGCCAGAAAAATCAGCAGCTGGAAAACGAGCGCGCCACCCTTGCCGTGTTCCAAAACGATGTCACCAAGGAAAGACAGAAAATCGACCGCCTGATTATCAGCTATCAGCAATACAGTGTAGACCAGAAAGAAAAAAACACCACAGCTTACCAATGGTTAGAAGCCCGATCATGGCTGGCTATTTATGAAATACAAATAACGCAATTCACATCAAAGATTGAACAAACCCAATTTCAAATTAACAGCCTTCAACAACACCTCAGCGACATCAAGGAGAAACTTCAACCCAACATCGAAGACCTGGACAAACTCGACAAGCAAATCGACATCAACCGCAAGGCCTTAGCCAAAGCACAACAAGATGCGCTCAATTCAAGCTCGAATCTCACCAACAACAAAGACTCGGTCGGCACTGGTGCAGTAGATTTTGAGAAATTAAACCTCGCACAAAGCCTGATAGCACAAAAACGGCTGGAACTCGCCATCGCCAGGGATGAACTACACAAGCATTGGATCGTTAATAAGCTTGACACAGAAGTGACCCTGGAACAACCCACTGAAGAACTGGTCACCAGTGTCAATCAACTGCTACAGGATGCCAGAGACAAAGTAACTCAATGGCGAACCCTGGCACAAGAAGTGCTGCTGTCATCGGTTGGAGTCAATAACACCACCTCAGAAATGGCACGAGAACGCACCCTGTTTTCTCAGGAAGTGTTGCTCAAACTGGATGGCCTGGATTGGCAAATAGAAAGGGTATCATTTATTCAATCATTAACCGGTAACAACCTCAATCAACCTGAAAGCGGCATGACTGGGTTCTTTCACGGCATCGCCAATTTCACATCAACAGTTACCAGTGGTTTCTCTGCTGTAGTTAACAAACCCTTATTCCGCATCAACGAGTCGCCAGTGACCCTGTTGCCCTTATTGCGATTGATCATCATTGTGCTGGTAGGTTATCTGGTTTCCAAATTGGTCAGATACATCATTAAACGCATGGAATCCCGCCGCAGCAACGACAAATCCCCAGTCTTCTTCATGCTCGACAAACTGATTCACTACATCATCATATTTGTCGCTGCTCTGGCAGGATTCACCACTTTGGGCATTGATTTCAGTAACTTGACCCTGATCGCTGGCGCCTTGTCAGTGGGTATTGGTTTTGGTTTGCAAAACATCGTCAGTAACTTTGTCTCCGGTTTGACCATCATGTTCGAACGCACCTTGAAAGTCGGTGACTACATTGAAATCGAAAATGGCTTTACTGGCACCGTCAAGGAAATCAACGCCAGAAGTACCCGCATCAACACCAATGACAACATCGATGTGGTGATACCCAACTCCGATTTGGTCACTAACCAAATCATTAACTGGACCCTGAGAGACTCCATAAAAAGGGTCAAAATACCATTCGGCGTGGCCTACGGCACCGACAAGGATCTGGTTAAAAAAGCCGCCCAGGAAGCCGCAGAAAATGTGCCCTACACCTTAACCAATATGAGCGGCAAGGAACCTGAAGTGTGGATGACCGGCTTTGGCGACAACAGCCTCGACTTTATCCTGCTGGTCTGGGTCTCCAAATACGGCGTACGCCGCCCCAACCGCATCAAAGCCGCCTACCTCTGGGAACTGGACACCGCCTTCAACAAATACGGCATCGAAATCCCCTTCCCCCAAAGGGTCTTGCATCATGCCAAGGACTCCACTGATCTGGACGATGAGTTGGGTAAGGTTGAGTAGATTGGTTAACGCCCATAACAGCGAAAATTCATGAGTACCAGCGAGTAAATTTTCCGACTGCTTATGTTTGTTATGTTCATAGCTGAATCATATCCGCTACTTGGTATCCTAGATTAGATATTTCATATATCTCGCCTTTATAGCCTCTTTTTATTAGGAGATCACTAGTACAAAGTTCTTCAATGGCCGCCTCCCACCTAGCAACCTCTCTTCTTTCATTTGATTCTATAAAATTTTTTCCATTTGTTTGAATGTTAGTTCCTCCTAAGTGTCGAAGATGCATGATAGTTCCGTTTTTATCCTGACTAGCTTCCTTTAGCAGTATTCTAGCCTCACCTGAAATATCAGGCAATCTAGTACTTGGCTCAACAATTTGGTTTTCTTGTTTAAGCCCTTCAATTTGAAATAGCGGATGATCATTTAGCTTTAATTGAAGCTGACGATAGAATTTGTCTCGAAAACCAGAATGACTATCATAACTTTCATAAAGCCCTCTGCTTTGACATGCTTTTTTGAAATCTTTTAATTGCGAGTATTGCTCATTATCTACATCATCTAAGGCGGCAGGTTGTGAAGAAAAATACAACATCGCGGGTCTTTCTAAGGATATATGCTTTTCGATTTCTTGTACTGTTCCGCTAGCATATTCTGATGTGGGTGTACCTATTCGTGTCCAAAAAACACCAACCAAAAGGTCACATCTTTC
Source organism: Lysobacterales bacterium (assembly GCA_020442635.1). Classification (GTDB taxonomy): domain Bacteria; phylum Pseudomonadota; class Gammaproteobacteria; order Xanthomonadales; family Marinicellaceae; genus Marinicella. The sequence goes on along the minus strand of JAGRJR010000017.1, from coordinate 41,224 downwards.
TAAAACCTGATTGTTTATTATCTCTTGAGGAGGCTGCCCCATTTCAGGAGAAGAATGCGTTTCCCACCCTACAGGTAGTAAAACAATACTTCTCCGCTGAGAATGAACAGCATTCCACTCGTATATTACGTCTCGAATAATAGTTCGCTCCGAAGCCACATCTCCCGGCGAAGCTATCATTACATTAAAGACTTTAGATTCGTAGCTCACAGCTTTCTCCTCGGTAAAATATAACAATTTTTCAAAGACGCATTTTAACTGTTGTTTTAATTAAAAATTGCTGATTTTGTCCTCTTCTTTAATGATTTATTGATGAAATTTTCTGGTTTCACTTTTTAAAGTGCGCTTTTCAATGAATTTACATTTACCTTATTGATTTAATCTACTCTTTGATTTCAGACCTGGAACTCATCTAAACAAAGGTGGTTGAGCTTGTCGAAGCCTCCTTCAATCTACGAATTACCAGCATTGATCAAAACACACTTCGACAAGCTCAGTGTTCTTATTTTTCTGGTTCTGAGAAGGTGCTTTTTTAAACCTCAACAAAAAAATAAATAGACTGTTCGGGTCTGGCTTGGGCGAGTTTGTGGAGTTGGTCTTGATTGATGACCAAAATTCTGGGGTAGCCGCCGGTGGTTTGGGCGTCAATCATGGCGAGGATGGTTTGGCCATCGGGTGTGACTTGTAGGCTTCCGGGTAGCAAGCCGGAGCTTTGCATATTGAAATTTTCTGGATATTTCAATGGCTCTGAGTTGAGACGAAAGCCTTGTCGGTTACAGTCATTGGTCAAATGATAGGCTTGGCCGAATGCCTGTTTGATGGTGTGTGGATCGAACAGACTGATTTCCGGTCCGGGTTGCGCGCGAACCACCAGTATCGATGGTGTTTGGATTTTTTTCCAAGCAGGTTTGTTGAAATCTGGCACCCTATGCGGTTGTTTTAAAGGCAACTGATCTCCTGCTTGCAAAGCGCGCCCCTGATAACCACCCAAATCAGCCACGGTTAAAGTACTTTGGCTACCGGCTACTGCGGTCACAGCAAAACCACCGGCCACCGCCAAATAGCCCCTGACGCCTTGTTGCAACTGCCCCATTTTAAAGCAATCACCTTGCTTCAAATGAATCACCTGATTGGTTTGTACCTGCTTATTATTAACCCAACATTCAAACTCAGCACCTGCTACTGCCACAGAACAATCCACATCAATATCAAAACTCATGCCGGTCCAGGTGATTTCTATCAATCCCTGGCCAGGTTGATTGCCCACCATTTTGTTAGCCAGATGAGCTGCTTCAGCATCCATAAATCCAGAGACCGGCATACCCAAATGACCATGCATAAACCGCCCATGATCCTGTAGGGTGGTGAATGCGCCGGCTTTTTTGATGGTTATTTGCATGTTTGTGTTTACATGTATGCGCTAAAGGCTGCCAATGAAATGGGCTTGAAGCGTACTTGATCAAGTGGCTTGTATAACATCGGTTGCTGTTGATGCCAATCAAGCAAGGTTTTCGGCGTTCGACCAATCACATGCCAACCGCCCGGGCTAGCCAACGCATAAATACCCGTTTGCTGACCTGCTATGGCCACACTGCCGGCTGCCACATGTAAATTGGGCGTGGCTTTTCTGGGGATTTGTAACAAGGTATCATTACCATCCAGATAAGCAAAACCCGGTAAAAATCCCAACATGCTCACCTGATAGACGGACTGGCTGTGTCTATTAATCAATTCTTCCACACTGACTGACAAGTGCTGAGAAACTGCCTGGATGTCTACTGCCACCTCAGGATCATAACATACCTCAATTTCATGCAAAACGGGATGCCAACAAACACCTTCAAGTTCGCTGATGAATTGTGTGACTGACTCAATGAGGGTATCTAGCTGTTGAATTTCTCGATCAAAAACCAGGGTAATGTCAGACTTGGCTGGTATCACATTGCACAGATTGGGCAAAGGGTGTTTCAACAAGCCATCACACAACTGATGAATCGCTGCCAAGCGCGAGCTTGTTTCTTTAAACACCAAGGTCAACGCACAATCGCCGTTGGCCACCACTTTATCTATGATCAAATCGTCAGTCATAGATGCGTTGGTGGTTGTATGCGGATGTCCTGTGCCAACAACCCATCATTTAAATACTTGGCTGTAATAGCAGAACCAGGATGGTCACCATGCAAACAAATGGTTTGCGCCTGTATCTCAAGCCACTCACCGCTGATGGCTTGGATAGGTTGCCCTCTGACCATATGCAATATTTGCGACAGCATAGTATCTGGATCATTGATAACGGCGCCAACTTGGCTCCTGGGAACCAAAGTGCGGTGTGCTGTATAAGCCCGATCAGCAAAGGCTTCTGCAACAAACCGAACACCGACTTGCTCAGCAGCGGTGGCCATTGCAGAATGCGCCAAGCCAAAAAACATCAACTTGTTATCTATTTCAGCCACTGTTTCGACCAATAATGTCGCCAATGGCAAATCCTCTGCTGCCTGGTTATACAAAGCACCATGCGGCTTGACATGATTGAGTGAGATTTGTTGCTGATTGGCCCTATCGACAAGCAACAAAATTTGATCACGGATGCTGGCTTTGAGTTCACGATGTGGAATATCCATTGGGCGGCGACCAAAATTTTCCCGATCTGGATACGATGGATGCGCACCAATGGCCACTTGATGTGCTTTGGCCAAACGGATGGTTTGTGCCATCACCTCTGTATTTCCGGCATGTCCGCCACAGGCGATGTTACAGGAACTGATAAAAGGCATGATGGCGGCATCATTATCACCCTGTTCTGGAAACTCATACTCGCCCAAATCACAGTTTAAATCAATGCAATGGTTTTTTTCGGACATGATTAAGTCAACGCAAAATACAAAGATTTACCGCCCAGAAATAAGGTTACGGCAATGACCAGAGCGCCCAAAACATTGTGTAACCAGGTGTTTTTGTATTGTCCCAGTAATTTGGATTGGTTCATCAGATACAACAGGAAAATGGCCAATAAGGGCAATAAAATGCCATTGGCAATTTGGGCAAACTTAATGATGGTCATTGGTTTATAGCCAGAAAGTGATAATCCCAGACCGCAAAACAACACCACAGCCCAGGCCAGTTTAAATCGTAAATCCTTGCCATCAGTGGGCCATCGCATCATCCCAGCCACCGCATAGGCTGCAGCCAGCGGCGCAGTGATGGCCGATGAAATTCCGGCGGCAAACAAGCCAATGCCCATACAAATAGAAGCCCATGATCCCAGCAAGGGTTCCAATTGTACCGACATATCAGCGGCTGAATTGATGGCGATTTGTTGACCAAAAAACGCGGCGGCTGCGGTTGAAATAATGGCCAGAGAAATCAGACCGCCGACACCAATTGATATCACTGTGTCCTTTCTGACTTGTGGTAAATCATCAGCATGGTGCCATTTGTTTTTAACGGCTGAAGCATGCAAAAACAGGTTATAAGGCACCACAGTGGTTCCCACCAACGCAATCACCGTTAAGATACCACCTTCTGGAACGGCTGGTTTCAAGCCAGAGAACATGGCGCTCAAATCCGGTTTGGTCATGATAAATGTGGTGATAAAAGCCACACTCATCAATAACACCAGAGCAATCAAAGCTTTTTCCAGCACCCGATAACTGCCTTGTACCAACACCAGAAAAGCCAACCCAACAATCAGCCAGGCCCATTTGAATTGAATATCCGGCAGCAAGGCTTCCAACCCCAAAACAGCACCCGCAATGTTACCGCCTTCATAAGCACTGTTACCAATAAAAATAGCCACCGCCACCAAAGCAAAAACCAAGGTCTTGACCAAAGGGTGTTGAAAATGTGATTGCAACACCTCACCCAGGCCTTGTTGGGTAATCAAGCCGAGCCGCGCTGACATTTCTTGTAACAACATACAAGCCACCACCGAAAACACCAGCGCCCAAACCAATGCATAACCAAAATTGGCCCCAGCCAACGTACAAGTGGTAACCGTACCAGGACCGATAAAGGCTGCTGCGACCAGGGCAGCTGGTCCTATAGAAAATTTGTGTTTTTTCATCACTTCCTCAGGCATTTGCTTTGTTAAGATTCTAACTGAAATTTCAGTTCGCTTGTCAGAATAAGTGTGTCGCCTTTATAATGATTTCGTTTTTGACCTTAACTTTGGGAGCTTACATGAAAACAATAATTATCACTCTACTGACTTTTGTCATGTTCAATGCAGCAGCAATAAGCTTAGAGATACCCGCTGATAAGGATAATACTTTGTATGAAACAGCTACCGGCGATTTAAGTAATGGAGCCGGAGATTATTTTTTTGCAGGCAGAAACAATCAAGCCGCAGGTATAAGCATCAGACGTGGGTTGTTGCATTTTGATTTAACCAGCATCCCAGCAGGTGCGATCATCAACGATGTAAGCTTAGAAATAACCAACTCTCAAGGTAATTTACCGACTAATATCACTTTACATGCCTTAACTTCAGACTGGGGTGAAGCAGGCTCAAATGCGATGGGTGGTGAAGGTAGTGGTATTATGGCTGAATCTGGAGATGCGACTTGGACACAAAATTTCTATGAAGAATCTAGTTCATGGTTAACCAATGGTGGAGATTTCGATTCCAATGTTTTAGCCACAGCTCAAGTGACTGCAGGTGGCCCAATTTTAATTTCAGGCCCTGCACTGACCACTCAAATTCAACAATGGTATGACACCCCTGCCAGCAATTTTGGTCTATTGATACAAGGTGATGAATCAACACTTGGAACTGCGGTTCGTTTCAATAGCCGAGAAAACCTTACTGGGCCACCTAAACTGGTCGTAGATTATGATATTCCGATTGAATTACAAGCACAACTCAATCCAGTCAAGGATAACACCCTTTACGAAACCGACACTGGCAGCACCAGTAATGGCGCTGGCACCAGGTTATTCATAGGTAAAACAGGATCTAATGCCGGATTGAAGAAAAGACGTGCAGTTTTGGAGTTTGACCTCAGCTCAATACCCCCCATTGCAACAATTCATTCAGTTGATTTATCAGTGATGACCACCAACACACCACCCGCGGCCAATCAATTTGACGCAAGTTTGCATCTATTACTGAGCGAATGGGGAGAAGGTACATCCAATAGCAGTGGGAATGGTGCCCCGGCAACCAGCAATGATGCGACCTGGTTGCATAACTTTTTTGATACCTCAAATTGGAATACCCCCGGTGGTGACTATTCATCAACTGTATCGGCAACAGCAGCCGTGGGCACCACCAATGGTGAAGTGATCAATTTTGCTTCAACTGTTGATTTGGTTGCAGATGTACAACTGTGGATTGAGAATGAAAACGTGAACCATGGCTGGATTATATTGGGAGATGAATTAACTGACCGCAATGCCCGTGGCCTTTCCAGTCGAGAAGGTACCAGCCCACCCGTACTAACCGTCAGTTACAGCATCCCTGATTTGATTTTTGAAGACGGTTTTGAATGATGGTGGCATACTGAGCGCTGTTGAAAGGATCTAACCATGAGTTGAGATCCTTCAACACCACGTTGTTGCCCTCAGGATGACTGGTTATTATTAAGAACTACAGCAGAAAAAACAAAATATTGATTGCCGACTACTCGTCGGCATTCTGGGTCATTGACAATATATCATTTATTACTATTTAACAGGACGGTCAGATTTAGATCCGAATAAAACAACCAAAGCATTCCATAGAGTGACAGAACCAGCAATGGGTACATGATTGCGGATAATTTGATTCAGTTCTTTTGCATCAAACCAAATACCTGAGCATTGTTCACAACTATCGAGTTCAATTCCATCAACGATTTTTCTAAATAAAAGCTGATGGCAAGCTGGACACGCCAATTCAGATTGGATGGATTCCTGCGATTTCAAAACTTCAATGATATCCAGGAAATAATTTTGTTTAAACACTTTTACGGATTTGCCGTGCAATAAAACACCTTCACACAATGTGCAGTGATAGCCATAGGCATTGTTCTTCTGAATAAGTTTTAACTGACTTTGGTCATGTGGACATTGCATATTGATTGCTCCCTAACTCATCTTAACAAAATACACCATTTTCTCCGAAATTTCATGTGGCGTTGGTCATTGATGAAGTGATCAGAATTTCCAGTATTGTCATGCTGAGCGCAGTCGAAGCATCTCAGAATGAACTGGTGATGCTATTTTTGGAACAAGTCCCGACCGTGATGAGATCCTTCGGCTCCATTTTATTCCGCTCAGGATGACATTTTTTTTAGTGAGCATAAAGCCTAGAAAGGGACCGCCGGCGGCTCACCGGCATTTTTCATGGATAATTGACTTAACTGGCAGGTTGCGCGCAATCCATTAAAACAAACTAGGGCGTTTGGTGAGGTAATCAGTGGCCCAGATTTTTTCCATCATGTGGGCATCGATATTGCCACCGGAAAGTATCACCAACACCCGCTGCTTAAGCGAATTCATTTGTAACCATTGATGTACACCAGCCATGGCCATGGCCGAGGTCGGTTCAATGTGCATTTTCAATAAATGTTGTAACCATTGGGTCCAGTACGCGATGGATTGTTCGTCGACAGTATAAAAATCATTTAACATCCTGATATGTTCGAAGGTTTTTGGACCTATTGATAAAGTCATCGCACCATCGGCCAGTGTTTTGGGCGCATCTGGTAAACGTTGAATCTTTTTACTTTTATAGGAACGGTAGGCATCATCAGCTGTTTGGGGTTCGACGGCAATCACTTGTGTTTGCGGCTGCATCGCTCGGGTGGCTACCAACGTGCCGGATATCAAGCCGCCGCCACCACAAGGTGCAAATACCGCATCCAAAGGCTGATTGATTTGTTGCAAGGCTTCAAATGCCGCGGTGCCCTGCCCTGCAATCACGGCTTCATCATTAAACGGCGGTATCCAGAATACACCGTCTTGTTTGGCAGCATCCTCTACAGCCTGGTCCACTTCCTGGCGCGTGTCAAGTAAAACCACTTCAGCACCATATGAACGGGTGGCTTGAGCTTTGACTTTAGAAGCAAAGGATGGCATATAAATGGTCACTGGAATTTTGAATTGTGCACCTGCCCAGGCCACTGCTTGTGCATGGTTGCCGGAAGAATTGGCCACAATGCGTTTGACACTGGAATGACTGAGCAATAAAGATTGAACCGCATTACATCCACCCCGTGCCTTGAATGCACCTATTTTTTGCAAGCATTCTGCCTTGAAATAAATTTCATGCCCCAACCATTGGTTCAATAATTCTGAGCTCACCACAGGTGTTTCATTGATGTAAGGCTTGATGCGCTGATGTGCTTGTTCTATGGCGGCAAATTTAATCATGTTTTTCAAACAGTAAAAATTGGTTATTGGCGGGCATACTGATATCAGCGATGTTATGAATATTGTACCCTTTCAGTTTCTCACAAATGTGTTCATAGTCACGAATACCACGATTGGAATCGATGTTCTTAAGCCACAAATCAAATTCCGCATTGGAATCAGTGGTGAATTGACCCTTATATTTGAAGGGCCCGTAAATCAATAATCGGCCACCTGGCTTGAGGTTCTCTCCCACTTCTTTCAGAAAAACATTCACCAATTTCAAAGACATGATGTGCAAGGTGTTAGCAGTAAAAATCACATCAGCTTGCGCTTCAGGTAAATGATTTTTACCAATTTCATAAACCAAAGGTTCAGCCACATTATTCAGTCCAGCTTCTTGTCGCCACAAATTGATGCCTTGATGATTGGCTAATACATCAGAAGGTTGCCACAATACATGAGGCAAATGTTTGGCCATATACACCGCATGTTGCCCTGTTCCTGAGCCAACTTCCAGAATTTTTTTATCTTCTGACCTGAGATATTGTTTAATAACCTCAAGAATCACTTGCTGATTACGCTCACAAGCAGGTGCAAAAGGTTTTTCGGTCTTTTTAATCATGACTTTTGATGCTTGCTCTGAAAACATCAGACTCCGCTCTGTCGGTTTTAGTCAACAAAATAATGGTTTCAGCTTGATTAACACTCAAAGATGTCCCTACCGAAAATGGTCGTTGATCACTCACTTTTTTGCTTTGACCAGACTGCACATCTAAACGATAAATCCCGGCATCTTTACCTGAAACATCATAATAAACCGCTTGGTTCACTGCCGTCCATAAATTGATTGCATTGTTCGGAAAGTTTTTAATCAAAACTGTTTCTTTATTTTGTTTCACGTCACTGATGTAAATACCAGGTTTATGATTCTTTGTGTAAACCAGTTGTCCATCATTCAAAATCATAAATCGGCTGATGTTTTTCAAGGGAAGTAAGGTTTCAACTCCTTGATCCAAGACCAAGATTTGATGGCTTACTGATGTTGATTTTGCCAAGGCGTAAATTTTTCCATCATGTTCAATAGCAGCTAAATTATTCATGGAAAATGGTATTTTTTGGTGAGTTTGGGTGTTCAAGTCATAACGTAAGGTCCAATAACCATTTTCATCATTGGCGGTCACCAATAGGTTTCTTCCACCAGAAAGCCATGAAGGTCTGGTTAATTTAACATTGGGTAAAACCAGTAATAAGTTTTCTTGTTGTAATTTGAAGTCATATAACCAAATTGAACCCACATCCTGCCTGTTACTTGAAAAAGCAAATAAATCCCCACTGGGTGAAAAAGCCGGATTATTGTCATATTTAGTTGAATGCACTAACCTCTGGACTTGGTTGTTCAATAAGTCATGCTGCCAAATATTGGCTTCGTAATCCACTTTTTGGAAAGTCATGATTTGCCCCTTTTCATCAAACGAAGGGTGCTGTGCGCCATAGCCTCCAATGGCATATGTGCGTAAATTATTTAAATCCAATAACCACAATTGACGAGATCCACTTCTGTCTGAATCATAAACAATATAACGGCTGTCTAACCAATCATGACTGACTGAATAGTGCTCTCCAAAAGTAAGGGCTTTTTCCTCACCAGTACTTAAGTTTTTTAACCATAAGTTTCTGACTGATTGATTACCTCTGGAAAAACTGAGCATCTGAAAGTCTGGACTTATATTGGGAGACCAATCATGGGCACTTGTGCTTTGTGCTTCTGTAATCATCACTACCTGCCCTGTTTGAATGTCTAATTCATGGATGGCTGTACGATTATCAGAATTGAGTTGACTGAAATATATTTTCTTGTTTACAAAGTCTGCTGACAGCGTTCTCGACTCTATCTCAAAAACACATTCTGACCATCGTTGGTTCTGAGAATTGTTCAAATCCTTACTCATCAAATAACACTTTTTGTCTTTATAGGCCAAAAACCATATCACTTTTGCAGCAGCATCAAATACCGGTGAAGCCAAACGATGACCAGTCATTTCTATTTGATGATACTTGTTTTGATCAATTGTTGACTGAATGGTGACATAGCTCTCATCAATGGTATTGGTAACATATGACATCCATAAACCGTCATCAGAACTTTGGGTTTGTTGCTCCATACCTGGTTTTGCGGTAATTCTTTGGGCATTGGCAATCGCATGTGTCAACTTCGAAACCATGGATTCTTTGGTGCTCAATCCATAGATTGTTAACAACGAGGCGGCTAACAAGAAAAAAACTGTTTTATGTATGTATGATTTTTTGTGTGTATTAAATGTAATCGGTTCTATAACAAGCTTATAACCCTTTTTGGGTATGGTTTTAATGTATTTGGCTTGACTGGCAGAATCACCCAATATTTTTCTCAATTCTGCAATGGTCCTTGATAGTGCATCTTCATTGACAACTTTGTCCGCCCAGACCGATGATAAGAATTCTTCCCTGGTCACAACTGATGGAAACTTCTCAATAAGCAGGGTTAATACAGCATTTAATTGAGTGGGCAGGTTTTGTTCAATTGATTTATTTTTTAATTGGCCACTGTCTGACCAATAATGCCAACTGCCAAGCACAATTCTATTGGAACGATTTTGTTGGTTTTCTTGTGTCATTTACACCATACCAACCAAAAAGGAAGTTTAGCGAAGGTTTTTTTGGGCATAAATTTCTAAATTATTCTGGTTTAATTACCATGAGAAAAAGATGAAAAAAATTGTTTTTGTGATATGCAGCATTATAACCAGTACTTTCGTAGAGGCACAACAGTTGGGCAGCCCGACTTGTGACTCATTACTTTTAGTAAGCAGCTGGGGAAAAGATAATGTAAAAATATTTGATGGGTGTGATGGGCATTACATTAAAGATTTGGCCCAACCAGGTGTGCTTGATGGTCCCCAGGCCATTTTTGAAGATGCCAATGGCGATGTCATTATCGTCAGTGAATCTAACCATAAACTGATTAAATTTGACCGGGAGACCTTGTCAGAAGCCACGACTGTGCTTGCACCAACCGTCATGAGCAATCCGATTACTGTTGTCAAAAAAGACCCGAATCACATTTACCTCGGCAGCTACTCAGAAAACAGGATTGTGGAGCTCAATACCGAAAATTGGCAAATTACCAAAACATTGTTACCAGCCAATAACAACCAAATCAGGGGTATAGATATCGGTATGGCTTTAGGTGCTGATGGGCAACTATATGTGCCTGGCTATGATTCTGACAGCATTTTGAAAGTTAATCCCAGTAATAACGCAACCAGTCAGTTTGTCCAATCTGGAAATAACAATTTGGACAGACCCAGATCTATCATTTTCAGCAACAACAGGATATTAGTTTCAGCCTGGGGAAATCAAGCCATTTACAGTTACTCCCTTAACGGTCAATTTCAAGGTGAGGTGGTTTCTTCTTTTCAGGGTGTAGCTGGGTTAGTCAATGACGGACCGGACCATTTTTTGGCAACCAGCGATACCCTTAATACCATCAGACGTTACAACAGCAATGATTTCAGTTTTGAAACCATTGTTCCTAACCGAAGTGGTGGACTTGCTGGCGCAACTTTTGTGTATCGTCTTGAAAAAGTACTCACCACCACACCAGTTAACAACCTTAAACAGGCATGGTTAATTGGTGTCGGCCAAATAGATGGCAACAGTATCCATGTACCGGAAGTGTACATCACAGAAAACGGTGCTTTTGGCGAAAATTTCAATCCCGATACTATCAACAACAGTCTCTGGGGAACTTTAAACATCGTGTTCAATTCTTGCCACCATGCACAAATGATGTATGAGTCAAATATTATCAGTAATGAGGGTGCATTTGGTTCTGGTGGATACCCTTTGCAACGGTTGGTAATGAATGCTGCCGGCCTACTTTGTGATGCCTCTGATTTTGAAAATATGAGCGAAAAATCTTTTTTCTCAGGTACATTTTTTGGAGGTGCTCAAAGAGATGGTGAAGGTTTCAATATCGACTACCTCAACGAAAATCAGGTGATTGTTACCTGGTTTACTTATTTACCCGCTGAATAACGCTATTGCAAAGGTGAACAATGAAACTATTTTTATTAATTTTAGCACTGTCAGGCACAGCAACTGCTAACGACCATACTCATTCTTTATTAGAGTTAACAGGCAACAAAGCCACAAAAGGTGAAACTTACCAACTGTTATTTGTCGGAAACAGTCTGACCTATTCAAATAACTTGCCCAAACTGGTTAAAAAAAACGCCAGAGACAAAGGCATTCATGTTGAAACCAAAATGCTGGCTAAACCAAACTATGCCATTGTTGATCATTGGGCCGAAGGCCATGTACAAAACCTAATCAAATCAAAACAATATGATTATGTCATCATCCAACAAGGTCCTTCATCTCAAGCAGATGGCTATAACATGCTTATTAATGGAGGTAAACTTTACAGTGACTTGTGCATAGCCAATGATGCCAAACTGGTTTATTTCATGGTTTGGCCATCCAGGAGGTTTTACCATACTTTTGACGGTGTTATAGCCAATTACACCGCTGGAGCTGAAGCTAATGACGCTATTTTGAGCCCGGTGGGGAAAGTATGGAAAGCACATTTTGATGCCACCAATGATTTTTCATACTATGGTTCTGACCAATTTCACCCCTCATTAAAAGGCAGTAAAGTGGCTGCAGATGTTATTGTCGATACTCTTTTTCAAACAGCTGAAGAACAAGTCAACTACCACCAATCATGGTTAATAGGTGTAGGGAACATAAAAGAAAATACTATTCGAGTTGAAGAAATGTTTATTACCGAAAAGGGAGTTTTTGGAGAAAACTTTAACCCAGATAATATCAACAATATTCACTGGGGGAGCCTTGATATAGATTTTACAGCTTGCCATCAAGCCGACATCCGTTTTATTTCCAATGTCACTTATTATCATGTCCCATTCGGCGCTGGAAGTTATTCAATTGAACGGTTGGCAATGAATAAGGCTGGCATGAAATGTGAAGAAGGTGGTTTTTTCAATCAAACAGACAAATCATTTTTTTCTGGAACGTTTTTTGGTGGGCCTCAAAAAAATGGAGAGGGTTTTAATATCGATTATCTGAACGAACAACAAGCCATCATCACCTGGTTCACTTACCTGCCATCAAATCAAACTGAGACTGACGGTTATACCACAAAGAAATAACAGCCATTAAAACCAGACTTCCTCCTATGAATAATACCCATCGAGCATCCAAAACAGACAAAAAACCACCAATCACTGCGATGATGACATTGGTGATACAAAAGGTGCTGGTTTGTAAACCCATGACTTTGCCCTGGCCCATATGACCAAAATAATGGGACAGGTAACTGGGAATCATGCCATTGGTTAAAGCGATAACACCACCAATCAGGGCAAAAAAGACAAATGCCAGCGTAAAGCCCATCAAAGGCTGTAAAAATAACAACACAGCCAATACCAAACCACCGGATAAAATGGTTTTTATTTCTCCAAATAAAGATTGCACCCTTGCGACTAGGGTACTGCTGATGATAATCATCACCAGTGTCATACAAACAGTGGCCCAAGCAATGGTTCTACCTTCGGCTTGAAAATAATCGACAAACCACACCGGATAGAAATCATAAAAGGCATTTAAGCCCATGGAATATAAAAAATAGAACCAAAAAATCGGTTTGATGGCTTTATGTTTCAACAATGTCAATGAGTTGTTGCTTTTGATACTCTGCCAGAATGGTGTACCATCGAAATTTTCCGGCCGATCTTTACTGATAAGAAAAAGCACCAGTAAAGTGGCAAGCAACATCCCCAAGCCTGCCAGCAGAAACACTTCAGCCACGCCATAAATCATCAAAAAACCACCCAAAACCGGTCCCAATAGCCAACCAGTATAAGTGGCGGCGTACACCATCGACAAAGCCTTAGTACGGTCAATATCAGGATGTAATTCAGCAGCAATCGCTCGTGCAATTGAAATATTACCTTCACAGATACCTGTCAGAAAACGTGCCAGTAAAAAAAATACATAGGATTCCTGATAAACCGCCCAGGCTGTTAGCATATAGCCAATAACCGAGCCAATTAAGGTCAGACTCAATACTTTTTTGCGTCCAAAGCCATCAGATAAGGCGCCAATATAAATACTTCCTATCAATAAACCCAATGGATAAACGGACAAGGCAATACCCAGTAAGATTTTCGGGTGGCATCCCATAAAATGGGTCAAATCATTGGCAGGAAAATCAATGAAATAAGGAGCCAATACCGGATAAGGCAAAGCAATACCGACAGTACCCAACAAGCCCACCAGCATCACAGTTGTCAGTACCATCCTTGGATGATTGGTCATAGTATTACTGAACAGCCACGCTGTTAATTTTTGCTTCTAACTCTGCCAAATCAGCAAGGTGACTGAATTGACTGTCGGCCTGCGACCATAATTTTTTAACTTTAAGCAGTACTTGACCAGCCTGTTCAGTTTGACCTAATTCAACCAAAGCCTTTGCCTTTAACAACCACGCCCTGCCATGCAGAGGGTTTCTTTTCAACACATCTTCCAAAGTTTTAGGTATTGCACCATATTCACCTTGAGCGAATAAGGTTGCTGCTTTTTCATAAATCATTTCATCCAAAGCAGCTAAAGAATTAAGGGTTATGAATGATTGTTTGGACTCAGTAATCGCTTCATCGTGTAATCGAATGGCTGCCTCATAATCCCCTGCTGTTCTAGCCAGGTAGGCCTGAGTTGAAAGCACAAATTGATTATAAAAATCCCACTGATGCGTTTTAATAAATTCCATAAACCCGGTCAATGCTTCGGCAGCACGTTCACTTTCATCTTTAAGTACATAGATGTTAATCGATACCATATTGATCACTTGATCGAAAGGAGGCTTGGTGTTCTCTTTTAATTCTTCAATTCTTTTCCAGGCATCTTCATCTTGTTGTAAATAAGCCAAATAAGAAGCTTCTTTAGCGCCAAACATCAGAGTTTGTTGTAAAGGACTCAGGTATGAAGCACTGTATTGGCGCATTTGTTTAACCACCTCAAGCGCCTCCTGTAGTCGACCTGACAGGTACAAGATGGATTCTTTGGCTTCAAGCACACTGACTTTAGCAGGATCCGTTTGTGCCTTTTGCATCAAATCTTCCAGAGCTTGTAAGCTACCAGCGATATCGCCATCGTAAGCCGCCAATTGTGCCAAACCTAAATCAGCACTGATAGAATCAAAACTCATAAGGCTGGCTTCTTCGTAATTTTCGCGAGCCGCAGCCAGATAGCCAAATTGAATGTTGGTGGCAGCCAGTTCAAGCAAAGGTCCCGGTTTTTCAGGTAGCTGTTTTTTTAACAGCAACAATGCATCCTTAGCTTTTTCATAATTGTCCTTGAGACGGTATATACGAGCAGTATTAACCAAAGCAGTGGTATCTGTTTTCTGCAATTCACTGAGTTTTTCATAAACGTTGAGCGCATCGTCCAGGCGATTTCCAACAATCAGATAATTAGCCCCCAAAGCTTGTAAAGCATCCGCACTTTCTGGGCTGAGTTTGACCCAGTTTTCCAGCACTTTTATGGCTTTGGCATTATCACCTGTGATGGCATAGTGATTTGCTTTAATTTTAAGACTAGACTCTTGAGATAGTTTATAATCAAGCCTCAGGGCCGCCTCAGCAGCTGCTTTGGCTTGCTCAAAATCCCCTATACCCCGATAAAAATCAACCATCAGCATATAGGCTTCAGCCAGTTGTTGATCTTTTTCTACAGCTTGTTTCAGGTATTCGATACCGGCATTAAAATCATTGTCAATGTTGACAGCGTTAAGTGCAGTGATCATCAACTTGATGGCTGGCAACTTATCCGAAATGTGCTCAGACAAAGGGCGGTCAGGAATGATACTGGGTGAAATATTTGCCTGTTTGAGTATTACTTGACCCAATTTCTCAGCCACAACATCTAAGGCAATCAACCAATCTGCATTTGTAGAGGTTATTGTGGTAACCAATGCTCCAGTCAACACATCATACAACGAAGCCTCAAATGTTAATTCTGAACCATCTTTTAAGATTCTTCCCGAAATCATCCATTGGGATTCTCGATCCGACGAAATATCAAGGTTCAACGACAAAGGGGTTCCTACAGCCCGATCAAAACCCTTACTTTGAATGTTCCTCATCATGTTTCCAGACTCGTAGGGGGTTTTGATTGAAATCACCGGATTACGCATCAAGTCCTTGGCTACCATCCACATCGAACCATAACTTAACCAATCCAACGATTCATCACCAGTGGTATTTTCCCAGAAAAAACCAGTGACTTTTTGATTCATACCTGATTTTGCCACTTCATACTTAACCGCCGTACCGGTCTGAACATCTGTCAGTGTCATGATTTCTGTGGCTTGTTGCGCAGGTTGCTCTACCGTTTGGTCAAAAGGCTTGATAAATGTTACAACAGCAAAATAAGCCAGTATGGCGTTGAAAGGAATGAACATGATTTGTTTTTGTGTCCACTTATCCTTACCAGGCCTACCATGTCCCCAACCCAACAAGGCCACCAATGGCAAAAATGAAATCATGATGACGAACACATAAGATGAAAATTGTGCAGGCACATCAAAGCGTTCACTCATCCAGTCAGCCATCTCTACTGCCAACCAAACAGCAGCAATATACATGCCCAGAATTTGTGGAATTCTACGCTCGAGCAATTCAGTTAAAAAAGGCTTGTTCTCTGCCATGACTGGATTATCAGTTTTGAAGGGAATGAATTATACTATGACATCACAATTGATAAAAAGGTCAACCATGACAGAATCAAAATTTATAGACTTGGAAACACGTATGGCATTTCTTGAAGATACCGTTGATGCCTTGAACAAGACCGTCTATCAACAATCAAGTCAATTGGACCTACTGCAACACACCATCAAAAACCTGCAACAACATATGAAGCAGGTACAAAACGATATCAAGGAAATTAAACCTGAGGATGAGATTCCTCCGCATTACTAGTTTTTTTTCATTAAGGCAGGGTCATTTATTGCGGCTTTTTTGTTATGTTCCAAAACACAAACAACCTCAGAGTTCGTTGCATATAATCGATAACTACTGGAAAAAAAAGTCGTCTAAACGCTCACCAAAGACTTTAAATAATATTTCTTCAACTTTATTCATACAATCAGCATCGCATCGCCATAGCTGAAAAAGCGGTATTTTTGCTCTACGGCGTGTTGGTAAGCTGCAAGGATATTCTCACGGCCAGCCAATGTAGAAACCAGCATCACCAGCGTAGATTCTGGCAGGTGGAAGTTGGTAATCAGACCGTCTATGACTTTAAAATCATAGCCTGGGTAGATAAATATTTGGGTGTCGCCGACAAAAGGTTGAATATCACCCTTTGCCGCTGCCGTTTCCAAACAACGCACTGCAGTGGTGCCAACCGCAATCACTCGGTTGCCTTGGGCTTGGGTGGTTCTAACCAGTTCACAAACCGTTTCATCAACAGCAATCCACTCTTTGTGCATTTGATGCGATTCAATGTCATCGGTTTTTACTGGCTGAAAGGTACCTGCTCCAACATGTAAAGTTACAAAAGCTGTTTGAATAGCTCTGGCTTTGATTTGTTGTAGTAACTTATCATCAAAATGTAATCCCGCTGTTGGTGCTGCTACCGCACCTGCTTGCAGATCATCTGCATACACGGTTTGGTAGCGTTCATCATCATGCTCATCGGCATTACGGGTGATGTATGGGGGTAAGGGCATGCGACCATGTGTTTGCATGATCGCTGTCAAAGTTTCATCACCCATAGTTTCTACCAAATAAAACATGCCTTGCTTTGCAGTTACCACTAACTTTTTCGCACCATCAAACAAAATGACACTACCTAGTTTGACCGACTTATTTGATTTTAACAAAGCTTTGGCCTGATAATTATTCAATACTCGCTCAATAAAAACCTCGATCTTGCCGCCTGTCTCTTTTTGTGCCAATAATCTTGCCGGAATCACTTTGGTGTTATTAAATACCAATAAATCACCTGAGCTCAACTCATCTAAGATGTTTTTGAATTGCAGATCCGTGGTTTGACCTGTGACTTTATCGAGTTTCAATAACCGAGATTGGGACCTTTCAGGTAAGGGTTGTTGTGCTATTAACTCAGCGGGTAGCTCAAAATCAAAATCCTTCTTTTTCATGTGTGTTTATTGTTTTTTAACTGGAAAATCGAGGTGTTGCACATGCTCTTTGCCCTTTGTGTCCTGGTAAATCAGACAAATTCGTGCTTCATCACCTGCTTTGAATTTTGCCTTGGGCATCATCAGCATGATGTGTAAACCGCCTGGTTGCATAACAATGGTTGATTCAGCCGGCAAAGCCAACTCTTTTTGTTCACGCATCTTTAATAAACCATTAACTTCAATGGTTTTGTGGATTTCGGCCATCCCAAAATCAGGTGCATAAGCACCTACCAGTCGTAAGTCTTCTGAAGTGTTATTTTCAATGGTGGCATAAGCAGCCAACATCCGTGCTGTCGGTGGCGCTTCGCGCAACCACAGATTATCAGCCTTGGGAAACTCAAATGCCATGACGATTGACGTTGTTAAACTTAACAGCATATAGGTCAAAATTTTCATAATGTTTCCGCAAGTTGTGCCAGTTCAGTGGCGTGTTGTTGTGCAATGGCCGCATCCTTGGCTTCGACCATCACTCTAAGTTTAGGCTCAGTTCCCGAAGGCCGGATTAAAACCCTGCCATGATCTCCTAATTGATCATCAACTTGTTCAGCTGCATTGAGCAATGTAGGGTTTTGGGCCAAGTCCCTCGGTTGTTCATGCATAATATTAATCATCACCTGAGGGTACATCTGCATTTCTTCGGCCAGCTCTTTCAAGGATTTGCCTGTTTCCATGATGACATCCATAACCATCAAGGC
Source organism: Lysobacterales bacterium (assembly GCA_020442635.1). Lineage (GTDB taxonomy): Bacteria > Pseudomonadota > Gammaproteobacteria > Xanthomonadales > Marinicellaceae > Marinicella. The sequence goes on along the minus strand of JAGRJR010000017.1, from coordinate 22,924 downwards.
ACTGATGATACCGTCTCCAGTACCAGCCAGTTTTAGGTTCAAAATATGTCCTGAAGATTCTCCGCCCAAATGCCAGTCACGTTTGCACAATTCCTGATGCACATAACGATCACCCACATCCGCACGCACAAATGGAATGCCCAATTTTTTCAAGCCTGCTTCCATGCCTTGATTGGACATCAATGTACCCACCACACCGCCATCCAATTGATTGTTTTGTTTTAAATGTTTGGCCACCATAAAAATCAGTTGATCACCATTCACTTCATTTCCGGTATGATCGACCATGACTACACGATCACCATCGCCATCCAGCGCAACACCTAGGTCTGCTTTAGTTTCTACTACCATTTCACTCAATACTGAAACCTCCGTAGAGCCACAATCGCGATTGATGTTAAAACCATCCGGTTTATTACCAATCACAGTGATATCCGCACCTAATTCTTCAAATACCTGTGGCGCGATGTGGTAACTGGCACCATTGGCACAATCCAAAACAATTTTTTTACCAGCCAAAATTTGTCTATTGGCAGCACGCTTGCAGAATTCAATGTAACGACCTGCCACATCATTTAGGCGTTTGGCTTTTCCTAAATCTGCTGATTCCACCATCTGCATGGATTGATCTAACAAAGCTTCAATTGCCAATTCTTGTTCATCATTAAGTTTATTACCATTCTGATTAAAGAATTTTATGCCATTATCATAATACGGATTGTGAGATGCACTGATAACGATCCCTGCACTGGCATGTAATGTTTTGGTCAGCCAAGCCACAGCTGGTGTAGGCATTGGTCCAAACAGAATGAT
>JAGRJR010000017.1:19850-22011 GCA_020442635.1 Lysobacterales bacterium | reverse complement strand
TTAATACCTGCGGATGCCAAACCAGCTTCCAGTGCCGATTCCAGCATGTAACCTGAAACACGGGTGTCCTTGCCAATCACTATGGTTCTATTCGGTTTGGCTTCACCCAGCACTTTACCTGCTGCATAGCCTAATTTTAAGGCAAACTCTGCGGTCATCACTGAGCCACCCACTTTGCCTCGAATACCATCTGTTCCGAAATATTTTTTAGTCATTGAGAGCTTCTCCAATTAGTGCTTTGCTGGTTTTCAACACATCGACTGTTTCCGCCACATCATGTACCCTGAAATAATCAGCACCTTGCAAATAAGTGAACTGAACAACTGCCAATGAACCTGCCAGTCTTTGATTAACTGGGCGATTCAGCAATTGTTGAAACATGGACTTTCTAGAAACTCCAATCAACACTGGAAAACCCATTTGTTTAAAGGTGGCGGTGTGCTGAAGTAATTGCAAATTGTGATCCAGCGTTTTTCCGAAACCAATACCCGGATCAAGAATGATGCTATCCGCATCCATGCCATAAGAAAGACAGGTTTCAATGCGCTCATCAAAAAAATCCAACACTTCTTGCACCACATCATCGTACTCAGGATTGTTTTGCATCTCTTGCGGTGTGCCTTTTTTGTGCATCAAACAAACCTTAACATCATGCTTAACCGCCACTTCGATGGCACCATCGGCTTGTAAAGCGTTGACATCATTAATCATGCGGACACCAGCCATAATCGCTGCTTCCATCACTTCAGGCTTGCTGGTGTCGATTGAAATGTTTTGTTCAGGATATTTGTTTTTGATGGCTTTAATGACGGGAATGACACGATTGATTTCATCATCAACTGTAACTTCAGCGGCACCAGGTCTGGTTGATTCGCCGCCTACATCAATCCAGTCAACTTGCTCTGCCATCATGACATCAACCTGCTGCATGGCGGCATAAATCCCTACAAATTGTCCACCATCTGAAAATGAATCGGGGGTGACATTAAGCACCCCCATCACTTGGTAATCTTTCATGAATTGCGTTTACAGCTGTTCTGCTGGATCACCGATATTGGCTGAATTACCGCCATCTTTTTTCTTCATGGTAGGCTTGTCATCATTGTCATCTTCGATGTCCCACCCCTCTGGTGGAGAGGGTTCATTGCCTTGCATGATCTCAGCAATTTGTTTGGCATCTATGGTTTCATACTTCATCAAAGCTTTGGCCATCAAATGTAGTTTATCAACGTGCTCTTCAAGGATTTTTTCAGCACGGGCATAGTTGCGATCAATAATGTCACGGATTTCCTTATCGATCTGTTCTGCAGTGGTATCCGACATATTTTTGTGCTGTGTGACCTGACGACCCAAAAATACTTCACCTTCATCTTCCGAATAAGACAACGGTCCCATTTCAGACAAACCCCATTTGGTCACCATATTTTTGGCAATTTCAGTGGCACGTTCTATATCATTAGAAGCGCCAGTGGTTACCGAATCTGGACCGCCAATCATCTCTTCAGCAATACGTCCACCGTACAGACTAGATATCTGACTTTCCAGAGCTGTTTTACTGTAGGAGTACCTGTCTTCCTCTGGCAAGAACATGGTCACACCCAAAGCCCTTCCACGAGGAATGATGGTGACTTTATACACCGGATCATGTTCAGGTACTTTTAAACCCACAATCGCATGACCGGCTTCATGATAAGCCGTATTGAGTTTTTCCTCTTCTTTCATCACCATCGATCTGCGCTCAGAACCCATCATGATTTTGTCACGGGCTTTATCGAACAGTTCCATGTTAATTTCGGTTTTGTTTTCACGAGCTGCGAATAAAGCCGCCTCATTAACCAAATTAGCCAAATCTGCACCTGAGAAACCAGGTGTACCACGAGCAATCAGTGAAGGTACCACATCATCAGCCAAAGGCACTTTTTTCATGTGTACTTTCAATATCGCTTCACGACCCAAAATATCGGGTAACGGTACCACCACTTGACGATCAAATCGTCCTGGTCTTAACAATGCAGGATCCAACACATCAGGACGGTTGGTTGCAGCGATGACAATCACACCTTCATTGCCTTCAAAACCATCCATTTCGACCAATAATTGATTCAAGGTTTGTTCACGTTCATCATGACCACCTCCCAAACCAGCACCGCGTTGGCGACCT
>JAGRJR010000017.1:0-19840 GCA_020442635.1 Lysobacterales bacterium | reverse complement strand
AAACCTACTGCATCAATCTCATCAATGAAAATGATACATGGTGAATTTTTTTTGGCCTGTTCAAACATGTCGCGTACACGAGATGCACCCACACCAACAAACATTTCCACAAAATCAGAACCGGAAATGGTGAAAAATGGCACTTTGGCTTCACCTGCTATGGCGCGAGCCAATAAGGTTTTACCAGTACCTGGTGAGCCCACCATCAAAATACCACGAGGAATATGGCCGCCAAGTTTTTGGAATTTAGATGGGTCGCGCAAAAAATCAACCACTTCAGCCACTTCTTCTTTTGCTTCCTCTGCACCTGCCATATCAGCAAAAGTCACTTTATTTTGGTCTTCAGTCATTAGTTTGGCCTTAGAGCGGCCAAAACTCATGGCACCACCCTTGCCACCACCACCTTGCATTTGACGCATAATCAGAAACCACAGGCCAATGAATAACAAAATAGGGAAAATGGTTTCAAAAATACGCCAACCCCAGCCTTCTTGCTGTGGTGCTTTGACTGCATATTTGACGTTATTCAACAGCAAATCATCTTCCAAATGTGGATCATCTCCGGCCTGAACCAGAATTTTTTCTCCACCTTTGGTAGAAGCAATAATTTTGCGGTGAACAGAAGTTTCAGGGTCTATTAAAACCTCATCTATCTGGCCACTATGTACCATATTGATAAACTCAGAATAGACCACTTCGCCTTGATTCTGAGGAGGCTGTACCATGCTACCAAAGACGCTCATAAGCACCATCAGTACCACGACCCATAATAAGATGTTTTTTGCTATGTTGTTCAAAATAAAACCTACCTACTTAAACCCTGTTGCCACCGCAAAAACCTCCCTTGAGCGTGGGCGCGATGACTTGGGTTTGTAAATCACTACTTTATTAAATAATTGACGAATGTTTTGCATGTGTTGATCAAAACCTTCGCCCTGAAACAATTTGACAACATGTGCACCACCAGGTTGCAATGATTGTTGACAAAATTCCAGTGCCATTTCAGCCAACAACATACAGCGTGGCTGATCCATGGCACTCATGCCACTTAAGTTGGGGGCCATATCCGATAAAACAAGGTCTATTTTCCGACTCCCTAACAGTTCCAGTAGTTGTTGATAAACTTCATCGGAGGTGAAATCACCCTGAATAAAGTGAACACCTTCAACCGGTTCAATGGCCAATAAGTCAAGGCCGATAATCAATTCAGCTTTTGGTGCCTTGTTATTAACCACTTGCAACCAACCACCCGGTGCTGCACCCAAATCAACCACTGCTTTCACTCCCAGGAATAAATTGAATTTTTCAGCAATCTCTTCCAGTTTGAAAGCCGAGCGGGCGCGATAGCCTGATTCCTGAGATTTTTTAACAAACTCATCATCAAAATGCTCTTTTAGCCACTGATTTGAACTTTTACTTCTACCCATGTTGTGTTACTGACGTTAAATGCTGATAAAATGCGTTATCGAAATTAAAAGTGTAACATTGAATGTCAAACAAAGCTGTAAAAAAATCAGGTAACAAGGCCCAAAATAAACCATTGAGTAAACATGCCATCAAGTTCCTTAGGGGGATTGCTCATGACACCAAACCAGTGGTCACCATTGCTGACAAGGGGTTGACTGAAAACATCCTCATTGAACTGGATATTTGCCTCAATCAACATGAATTGGTCAAAATTAAAATGCGCACCGATCGAGAAACCAGAGCCGCATTTAGCGAAGCCATCCTGAAACAAACAGGTGCACAAAAAGTACAATCCATTGGTCAAACCCTGACTATTTTCCGGGCCAACCCCAAAAAGCCCGTTTTTGAATTACCCAAATAATTAGTTTTAGATCATGGACTTATCTGAAAACAGAACTCAGCATCCCAATTTAATCAAATCTGCCACTGCAGAGACTTGTGTCATCAGAGGTCATACCTATTACCAATCTGTCATCATTCCTTATCAAGATGAAGTTTGCACAGTTGCAACCAAAACAGTCGCAGAATTAACCCTATCAAATGTGCATGAATTATGTGCTCATCAACCTGAAATCATCATACTAGGCACGGGTGCGGAAATTCAATTTCCTGACACCCGTTTGCTACAACCCATTGTTGAACAAAATATTGGTCTTGAAGTGTTGAACAACCAAGCAGCCGCACGCACGTATAATGTGTTGCTTGCAGAAGACCGCAACGTGGTATGTTTGATGCTGTTGGGCGACTAGAATTTATCCAGCAACACCACATAAACAATGCTTACTGTACTTTGATAAAAGCTTCTAGCAAATGTTTTTCTTCAATGCCTTGTTCATCAGTGAAAGGTGCAAAGGTTACATAACCACTAGATAGAGAAACCACGGCATATGCTTTACCCTTTTCTACGGGCTTGAAAGCAATCATTGACTGAGTAGCCGCTAACTTTTCAGCCAACTCTAAGCAATAATTTTCTATACTCCCTTCAAAAAACTCGGGGACAATTTTCAACCCCACCACAACCGTTGAACCACCCACCTGCTGTTTGACCAGAACCATTTTTTGTTTCTGCATACTTTTCTCCGCCATGGCATCAGAGTTAACAAATGCCAATAAAAATAAACCGACCATTAAATACTTCAACATTTTTTTTCCTGTTGGATAGTTATGATTAACTACGAAATTGCTTGATAAAAAACGACACCAACAACAACAAAAATTTAAAGATAGAATGTCCTGTGGGTTATTTGATAAAAAATTTAAGAATGTAGTAGGCAAAAAAATACCCTCTTGCGAGGGTATTTTCAGTGTTCAGTCCTAAGCGGTTTATCTTTGACGTGCTTTCAATTTTGGATTTGATTTACAAATCACAAATACTTTACCACGGCGGCGAACCACTTTGCAGTCTCGTGAACGAGTCTTGGCTGATTTCAAAGATGATAAAACTTTCATAATTTACCGCTGGTTTAAAAAGATTGGAAATTATACCCATCTGAATGCAAACTGCAAACGATTTTTACCTAAATTAATTCTTTTCCTGAGCTTGTTGGTGATTAACATACAATTGTTCAGCCCTATTAAACAGAACCCACGAAGTAAAAATGTATTTGTCACTGGAAATTGGCATATTGCCACGGTGGGTGTGAGTAAAGCCTGCTGGTGCAATCACCAGTGAACCTTGTTTCGGTTTGCTTTTAAAATTCTGGAAATAAAACTCAGTTTCACCACCTTCTTCTACATCATTGAGATAAAACATCCACAACAGGGTTCGGTGCAAAGCGTCATTGGAAGGATCTCTGGGGTGCGGGTATATCTCTGAGTGGTAATAAAAATAGCCTCCTTCATTTTTGTTATATTTCTGAATATTGATGGTACCGAGGCGATACACAGCCATAATCAGTTGCGCCACACTTTGGTCGCTTAAATTAGGAATATCAACATAGGATATTTGTTCAACTCCATGTTGAGTTTGCACCTGTACGGCGATAGCACCAGCCAAAAGAAAAGGGTATTTCCTTACATATTTCACCATACCGCTCAATACTGCCTGTTGTAAAACAGTTATTTCTTCCTGCCAGTCCTGTTCATGAGTAATCGTAATGTCAGTACTGTTTTTCTTAATTATATCCACACCGTGACCAGTCACTCCAGGACGTTTGGCCGCACTGTTTTCAAATTTATCCATGCAATGCTGACAAAACTCAGGTGCCAGCACACCTTCAATAACCTCGATAAAATTACTCAAAACACCTACCTGAAATTGAAAAGAATCATTCTAACTGCTATAAAATTTAAGATAAAGTCGTTTTAATGATTTAATGTCACAACTTGATTTTTTCCCTGATTTTTTGCTACATACAAGGACTGATCTGCCCTTTTAATGGCTTCCATAAATGATTCACCTGGCACCACTTGTGCCACGCCTAGACTGAACGTGATGTTAATACCACCAAATTGATCAGACTTTAAATAATCGGAAACGGCTTTTCTGATGTTTTCTGCCAGTTTTACCACCTCTGGTAATTCACCATTCAAAATACAAAAAGCAAATTCTTCTCCCCCCCAACGCCCCACAATTTGATTTTCCTTCATCAAAGATTTTAAAAACTGCCCCAATTTTCGCAACAACTCATCACCTTCGAGGTGACCCATGGAGTCATTATAGGCTTTGAAATCATCCAGATCTGCAATAATAAACGACATGACCTGACCATTCTTTTGCCCAATGATTTCCATATTTTTTACGGTTCTTAAAAATCCCCTGCGGTTGTAAAGCTGGGTTAAATCATCTGTAATGACTTGCTTTTCCAAATTATGGTTCAACGCAGTAAACTCTGCAATCCATCGCCGAATACCCAAAATGATTAAGACAAAAGCAACCACCAAGGTCAGTTTTTCACTGAAGGCTGTATACAACTCATTATGAATGTGAAGCTCATCCAAACCATCCATTAACATGGAAAAAAAGGCCAGATAAAACCCGAGATTGAGGTATTGGTAATATTTCCTATTATGAAGTTGGTCTATTGCCAGAAACAAAAACACTGCCAATAAGGCCATAGAAAATTCAGCAATGATATTAAACAGGCGGTAATCTGTTATTTCTTCCAGAAAGTAATGATCATATGTTGCCGCAATCACTCCGGTAATTACTACAACTATAATTTTTGCTATATTTACCCTCATTCGGAGTCCGGATCACAATTCACACCGTGACATAATAACTAAAAACTGCATTGAACTGTTTTTTTAATTATAAAATTTTGTGAACTACTTATAACAAAAACCACTTATTAACAAATATTTAACCCGAAAATAAATGATTGTATAGACGGTTTTTTCTGAAGAATACCAATAAACATACGGAGGTGTTTGTTGGGGATAAAAAAAAGGCGTCATTTGATTGACGCCTTAAGTATTTCGCTGAGGAAGAGGGAGGAAAACCTCAGCTATTTTTTGCATATGGTAGAACATATGCGAGAAATCTTGCGATTTCAGGGAACAATGAAAATCTACTAACTTACATTATATCTACCAAAGATGAACAAAACGTGAAGATGAACATCTTTTATAACCCTTTGATATGGTTTAAATCAAAAAGTTCAAATAATTTTGATTAACTCAAAAAACTATGTAACAACCGTTTGAATCAATCTACGGGTGGCATTTTAACTACTTTTTCAAGCGACACAAGCTAATTGTTTTTGTCTTTCGGATAAATTATACTTATGCGAAAAAATATTATGACAACAAAATATAGAAATATTCCACCGTTAAGGGCTATCAAGGCTTTTGAGGCTTCTGCTAGATTGCTAAGCTTCACCAAAGCTGCAGAAGAGCTGCATGTGACTCAAGCAGCCATCAGCCATCAGATAAAAAACCTGGAAGAATTAACTGGCGTTCAACTATTTCAAAGATATAACCGCTCATTGAAACTGACATTTGAAGGTCGTCTGTACCTGATTTCAATACGCAATGCTCTAGAAAGTATAGAAAAAGCCACCCGACAACTGAAAAACCGGGATGCTTCGGGCACCTTAAATATTTCTGTTCTGCCATCTTTTGCCACTAAATGGTTATCGAAACGTATTTGGCGATTCCAGCAACAACACAAAGAACTGGATGTGCGGATCTCAGCTTTTGAATGGCTTACAGATTTTAAAAAGGATGACTGTGACATTGCCATCAGGTATTCCTCTGATCCGAGTTATCCTGGATTGACTGCCGAGTTACTGCTTGAAGAAGAGGTTTTTCCGATTTGTTCACGACAGTTATATGATTCATATCAGGGTCAATTAACCCCTGAAAAACTATTGTCCGCCAACCTTTGTCATGAAGATTTTACTACCGAAGATTGGCATGATTGGTTTGATGCTGTTGGAATTCAAGCCAAGCCAAAACTTCGAGGGACCAGGTTCAGCCACATGGTAACCATGTTGGAAGCCGTTGAAAATCATCAGGGATTTGCCTTGGGAAGAACGCCTTTGGTACAAGATGACATTAACAGAGGCTTACTGGTTGCCCCCTTCGGACAACGAATCAAAGGGAAAATGTCATACTATCTCGTTTATCCAAGCTCCACAGAAACCGATTCCAAATTACAAATCATAAGACAATGGTTATTTGCTGAGGCTGAACAATTCAAAAACAAAAGTCAGTTCCAATCGTCGCTTTCTGCAAATAGATAGGCAGCAATGTCTTTGATTAAATCATCCAGACCCAAGTGAGCGATTGATGAAACCAGGTAATACTTGTCGGTCCAACCCATTTTTTCTGCATACCCTTTGGCCAGCTCTTGCGCCTCTTTAGCAGTGGTTACATCAGCTTTGGTAAAAACCAACCAACGCTGTTTTTCCTCAAGCTCTGCTGAAAATTTGACCAGTTCTTCACTCAGTTGTTGGAATTGCTCTACAGGATCAGACAAGCCGTCGTAGGCCGGCAGTTCAATCATATGTAATAACAAACCGGTTCTTTGCAGGTGCTTCAAAAACTGAATACCAAGACCAGCACCTTCAGCAGCACCTTCTATGATACCTGGAATATCGGCTACAACAAAACTGGTATCTGCATCTATGGGAACCACACCCAGAGCAGGATATAAAGTGGTAAAGGGATAGTCAGCAATTTTGGGCTTGGCCTTGGATATGGCATTAACAAAAGTTGATTTGCCCGCATTGGGAAAACCTAACAACCCAACATCTGCCAAAACTTTTAACTCTAACTTCAATTCACGTAGTTGACCTTGTTCGCCAGAGGTGAATTGTTTGGGGGCTCGATTGATTGAACTTTTAAAGTGCATATTACCCAAGCCACCTTTGCCACCTGTAGCTACCACCAGCTGTTGCTCATGCTCTGTAATATCACCCAGTTTTTCATCGGTTTCCAGATCGTAAACTTCAGTTCCGGTAGGCACCTTGATGATCAAGTCATCACCTCCTTTACCATACATTTGTCTACCTTTGCCGGATTCGCCATTTTGTGCATCAAACCGTTTCTTATGACGAAAATCAACCAAGGTATTCAAGCCCTGGTCTCCTTGCAAAATCACATGGCCACCATGACCACCGTCACCACCATCCGGTCCACCAAACGCCACAAATTTCTCACGACGAAAACTGGCAGATCCACTGCCCCCATTGCCGGCTTTGACGGTTATTTTGACTTCATCTACGAATTTCATGTGACTGACTATAATTTAAATATATAAAAAAAGCCCACTAAAAGTGAGCTTCTCTTTTTAATGCAGGGCTTTAATTATTAATTTTGTGTTTCAATCGTTACATATTGACGATAGTTTTTGCCTTTTTTGACAAATTTAACAACACCGTCTTTTAACGCAAACAATGTGTGGTCTTTACCCATGCCAACATTATCACCAGCATGAAATTTGGTCCCACGTTGACGTACCAAAATATTACCAGCTACTGCTGCTTGACCGCCATACATTTTGACGCCGAGGTACTTAGGATTAGAATCGCGACCGTTATTAGTACTACCTGCTGCTTTCTTATGAGCCATGACGTTTTACCTCTTATCCTATTTTAGTGATTTTTAACTCAGTATAATTCTGACGATGACCCATCTGTTTCATGTGGTGTTTACGTCTTCTGAATTTAATGATTCTTACTTTTTTGTGACGGCCATTAGACAATACTTCGGCAGAAACTGTTTTTCCTTCCAACAATGGTTTGCCGATTTCAATGTTTTCACCGTCTGATAACATCAAAACCTGATCCAATTCTATTTTATCGCCAGCTTCAACTTTCAAAGATTCAACTTTGATTACATCGCCTTCTTTGATTCTGTACTGCTTGCCACCTGTAGCTACAACTGCGTGCATGAAACTACTCCAATTCGGTTGTTCTTAAAAAGAGCGGGGATTTTACTGAAATAAAATTAGGTGGTCAACCTATATTTCATTTGATTTTGTTTGTTTTGATTGATTAAAGCTGCTCTGGAAATTTATTGGCCATTGCTGTTGTTGATAATAACCAATGTCAATACAACCAAACCAACCAATATTGTTATCCACCATAAATTGTTTTTAAAAAAAGCCTTACTTCCACCGCCACCATAACCACTATCAATTGTTTGATGTAAAATTGCCTCGCTCAACTGTACATTTCTTGGGTGCGAAGGACTGAACTTAGAAAAGCCTGAAGTGCCAGGCAACTCGACCTTAAATTTATAATTCGCGGTAGAAATCACGTCACCATTGGATAATTTTGCCTGAGCAATTTTCAAACCATTAAGACAGGTTTTTTGTTTATTATCGATTAAATGTAGTTCATTTTGATCCCTGAACACATGCCAGCCATCGGGGTGATGATAATCATCTATAATAAAAAGCCCCGTGGTATCTCCGGCATAGCTGCGAATCCCAAAAACCGATGACTGGTTCTTTTTTTTATCTATTTCTACATTCGTATGGTTTAAATTGGAATCTTTGGGAATATATTGATCATTCAGAATTCTGAAGGGCAAATCATCTATTTTTATCAAATCTCCAGTATCTAATAAACATTTTTCAGTGATAGGCACACCATTGACAGTTACCCCCTTATCAAAAACTTGCAGTACACAACCATAGCTTTTCTTAGTAATTGCAAAATGCCTGCCCAACACTTTTGGGTGATTGACTTGTACATCACATTCAAAATCATTGCCCACAACCAACACACCATTGCTGGGAAAAACGAAAGATTGTTTTGTGTTTTCAATAACTAAATGCATATTATTAGACCAAATCGTCAAAAGATTTTAGCTTTAATGTTTATAAAAATTCAATCCCAAAACTTAATTAAATGAATCCAGTCACAGTTTATTGTTCAATAACATTGACAATGAACATGATAATTTTACGTTAATGATTCACATTTGTTCAAAGTGCTCACCAATCGTATATAATTCCACTTACATTATGCAGGGAGTAAAAATAAGTGAAAAGCAGACCATTGATTTTTTGGACGATTTCAACTGCCATGCTGCTTTTGTGCTTGTTTTTACCTGTGAAAAAAACAAAACAACCCAGCATTGAACCATTTCTGATTTCTTCTTTAATCAAGGTTGAACCCAAACTACTGACTTACTTTAATAATAAATTTCAGGCTACAGTTGCTGGGCAATTAATTATGGAGATCAAACAAAACAAATTAACCCGAGAATTGACTAACTATGACGTTATTATTATTGAAGACCTTAATATGGACTACAACACCCAATTCAGTCTTCATTGGCAGGTTGAAGGAATCAATTATTCTCAAATACTGAATCACAGCACCCAGTCAATTACCCCAATAGACTTCAAAACAACTGATTCTGAAAATATAAACAATTTACAGCTTGTATTAAAGCCCTATTTTGAACTCAACACCCAACCCGCCATTCCAAGAACTGTGTCATTTAGCAGTATTTACTTTGATCATTCAAACAATCAAAATATTTGGAATAGCCATAAATCACAATGGTTTGCTTTTAATCCTGTGGAAATAAACTCAATCAATGGTTATTCAAGCACCGACTCTTTACCATTAGAAGGTTTAATCCTGCGACTGATGTTATGGTTGGTTATAAACATTTTTCTTTATTTTTTCATCAAAATAAATGGCACACATTTAATCTTCAGTTTTGCAGTGGCATGGCTTATCACCACATTGCCATTTATTTCAAATTTTTTAAAGCAACACCAACAAATAGTTACTGCATATCCTAATGATCATGAGTATATCAATGCCGTTGATAAATATTTATATCAAGTGGCCAAAACCATCAAAGCTGAATTAAACCATTTGTCTGCACAATCAAACACACCGAATAAATATGTTATATTAGGCACCAATCAATTTGAATACTTGCGGTTGTTTTACCATTTGACTGAATTGAATGTTGGCATGAGTGCCCGTTTCTCGAGTGTGAATGATGCCAAACAACAAAAACTGATTTATATCCTAAGCAATCAATACAGAGCGGCTTGTAATAACCCACGAGCTGAAATTTGGGCAGAAAATCAATTTTCTGTACTGAGTGAACACCCTGAATATTGCCTGGTTGAAGCACTATGATAATACTGACCGGCTTTTTTTATTCATTGTATTTTATGATTTTGGGTTTTGCCGCTCGAGCCAGCTATCATTTACTTAATCGGACTGAACTACTTATTGAAAAAAAGACTGATTTCTCAGCACATGCTTTGTTTCTGGGAATTTTTTTACATGTATTGATTTTCAACATGTATCAATTTATCGGGCTAAGTAACATAATGGCCTTGTATTTCACCATGTTCGCTGTAGTGTTGGCATCGGTTACTATTTTTTTTCTTGCCAAAAAAATTGGTTTTCACACCGTTTCAATCAAACCCACAAGTACCAATATAATTGCTTTGGTATTTATTGCGGTATGTTCTTCAATCATTTTCTGGAATGGTATCCAGTTACCTGAAATGGCATGGGATTCCTGGATGGTTTGGATTGGCAAAGCCAATCAATGGGCCAATCATGGTGTTGCTACACCTGTGTATCCATTTGATGAGTGGCTCAATAAACCAAACAGCATATACAATGAATCAGCGCATTATCCGGATGCACTCCCTTTACTTTATCTGTTACCAAAACTTCTTGGTTGGAACAGTTATGGTACCCTTTTGACATTTCATTTAATTGTTTTTGCTATGATGACACTGTTATTAGTCAGTCGCCTGGAACGAAAAGGTGCACCATGGTATTTACAGTTGATACTGGTGATAGTGATATACACCACCCCTTTGCTGAACAACCATTTGATGATTACCGGCTATGCTGATATCTGGATGGCCATGTTTATTGTTATTATCATGCTGACCCTGATTGACTACCATGAAAAAGGTGATAATGGAGTTGGTATTACCTTGTTGTGCTATCTGGCCATGTTGCCCATGCTTAAGCTTGAAGGCTGGGTCTGGCTATTGTTGTTTATGATTGCCCATATACTGGTGTCTTTGGCAAATAATCCTCACCGTTTCAAATTATTAGGTATTTTTATTGGCTTTATTTTCATACTTTGGATTTTGGGTGGTTTACATTTAAACTTCCCATTCGGCAATATAATTATTAACTCAGAAAAAATAGAGTTTCTTCATTTAATCAATGCCAAGATTAGTTTCTCTAACATTACCTCAGAAGTATTGATTGGCTTTTTCAGGCAAAATAATTGGTCTATTCTGTGGTTGGGCTTGCCCTTTTTACTGGTTTCGTTTGTTGCCAATAAGCAAGACAAAGCAAGTCAAGTTGCTCATGTTTTCTTCATTTTGGCGCTGGCCTGTTTTTTCTTCTTATTTTATTTCACCCAAGCCAGCCAATGGGCCAAAGATTTAACCGCAATTAACCGTGTAGTCTTGCAATTGGTACCTTGCTATATTTTCTTGTTGTTTAAGATGCTGATTCGTTTGAATAACATTGAGATAAAAAAAGCGCAAACCCAATAATTTGAGTTTGCGCCTGTTTAAAAGTATTTGAGCTTGGTGGTAAATTTATTTTAGAAAGCCAAGTATTTGGCACCTTGTTCAAAATCAATATCAACCGGTATTCCTTTGTTGTTAATTCGGTCTAATGCGTTAGCCAATTCTTTGTTGATTTCACCTTTTTCTTTAAACCACTTAGCCACACCTTGATAATCACCATTACCCTGCAAAGTCAGGATTTTTTCAGACAAGGAAGCCACTGCGGCTGACATTTTTTCTGGATTAACAGCATAATGACCTGTTTCGGCGTTGAAGTTAAAAGCCCCATTTTCAGAAAAATAATTAAATCTCAACAGATTGGCAACGCCATGTGCTGAACTGGAGCCAAAACGCACCGAACGGAATATGCCAGCCATAAAGGTGGTGTAATAATCCATCATTTCCCCTTCGTCAAGCTCACCCATTTTATGCAATTTTTCCACCATATAAAGACCTAAAATATCTGCTTTTCCTTCTTCTATGGCTGAAGCATATTCTTTCAGCGCAGTTCTCACCATACCTTTATCATTGATGGTATTTTTAACGCCCAGACCATGAGCCACTTCATGGAACATGGTGTTGGCAAAAAATGCATTGAATGTGATGTGTTTGCGTTGTTCAGGCACCACCAGTTCTTCAGCAATAGGCATCAGAATTTTTTCAAATTTGGCACGCATCACATTTTTCAACTGCAAGCGTCTTGTTCCTTTTTCTAATTGCACGCTTTCATCATTGGGCAAGTTAATGGCAATGGTTTTGCTACCAGCATTTGAATGACCTGCATAGTAAATAGCATCGTAAGCATTCAAATCTGAATCAGTGCCTGGTGTCTCAGTCTTATACGCCGCCTCAACTGGTAACTCCGCCTGAAGCTGTGGTAAGAAAGCCGCAAATTTAGCCAATTTTTCACTCCAGCCCAAATCTTTTACCAAAACATAAGCTTCATAGGCTGCCTTGTAACCAAACAGTTGATCCTCATAGGTTTCTATGGGTCCTATTACCACATCAATCTTGTTGGTTTTCATGTCCATCCAGGCTAAATCTGAAGCTTTGTAGTCATCATCCAATAAGGCTTTAGCTCGCAGTTCCAGATATTTTTTGAAGCCTTCATCTTCTGCCAGAGAAGCTGCTTCATTAAGTAAAGCTGCAGCTTTTGACAGCTGTTCTGCATAAGCCACATGAAAAGGAACGGCTTTTAATTCACCATTTTCTTCAGCCACCACATTGGTATAAAGTCCTTTCATGGCTTCAGTGGCATTTTTTTCAAATTCTCCTTTATCCAGATCCTTTGGATAGAAGTTGGCACCGAGGAATTTACCCACATAACCTTCTAAGAAAGGCTGATCACCATCAAGTCGATCCCAGGGGCCATAATTTATCTCGGCAAACTTTCTCAAGGATTGATCTTCAATGCTGTCAAGAAATGGTTCCTTTGACCCATAGCTTTGCAACCAGAACAACTCATCCATGATTTTGGCTGCGTCAATCAATACATACAGCATTTTTTTCTGTGAGTCTGACAAATGGGTCAAATCAGTTGTGAGTCTGAATTTGGCATATTTACCCAAAAGTCTTTCATATTTTTTTTGCATATGTGGTTTCGGTGGATCTTGTTGATATGCCGGTTCCGGGTCTTTTTCTTTTGCCACTGTCTGTTTTTCAACTGATTTGGTCGGTTCTTTTGGCTCCTCAGCTTCTTGTTGCTGACATCCGAACAATATGACAGACCCTATGAGTAACAGCGTCATTTTGTAATTTATTTTCATTTACGGCTCCTGGTTATGTGAGTTGGGTGTAAGAATTCTGCTCAATCACTTGAGCAATGGTGTCGATATCGTAATCAAATTGTGCTGGTCTTGCCATGATTTCTTGATAGTTTTCCCTGATGTGTTGCACGACCCTTACAAAATCTTCAACATCATTGGCCTTAAAAGTAAACCCTTTCTGATAGTTTTCGGCCAACCATCTCATCCCTGATCCTTCAGTATCTGCTACCAGGATAATTTTATTGTGGTACATGGCTTCTAACAGAACCACACCAAAAGATTCTGCGCGATCATGTGATGCCAAACAAAACACATCACAATGGGCAAACAATTGTTGTGCCTTGGCCTCGCTTACTTCGCCCAAAAGCTTAACCTGATCATTAACATCCATGTCATTAATTTGTTGCTGCAATTGTTCGTGCAACTGCCCACTACCAGCAAGCAGCAGTTGATAGTGGCTCAACTGTTTCATCGCAGCTATCAGCATTTGCTGATTTTTATAAAAAGTTAACCGCCCCAAACTGAACAGGTTAAACTGATTACCCACACCAAACTCTTCAGTTGTATCATTGATAGCCACCTCAGAAATTTTTTGGGTATCGATACCCAATGGAATGACCTTGACCTTTTGTTGATGATATTTCAATTGAGGAGAACCATCTGCATAATATTGTGAACTGACCAGGATGCTTTGACAATGTTTAATCAACTTGTTTTCAAAAGGTTTAATCAATCGATAAATCAGTTTTAACAGTGTTGAACTGAATTGGGTCACCATGTCCGAATGCCAGCTGAGCACCCATGGTAAAGATTTTGCCTGACCGTTGAACAACAGCCAAAACAAGCTCGGATTAGGACTGTGTAAATGAATCAAATCCGGTCGATTTGTGGTCATTAATTGTCTAATACAACGATTCAAACCCAACATGATTGGTGTATGCAACCAAGGTTTTAATGACCTCAATCTGATAACCTGAACACCATCGATACATTGTCGACTGGTTTGAGAAGAGATACGTTGCCAATCATGATTGTGCACGATAACTGTCACTTGATGTCCTTGTCTGACTTGTGCCGCTGCCAAATCACGCAAATATGTTTCCATACCACCCCGGTAAGGTGGATAAAATTTACCGATGTGGATGATATGCATAACTGATTGATTTATTGATCTTGATCAGTGTTTTCCTGATCCATAACCTCTTCCATCATGGCCAGTTTTTGGGTTAATCGTCTGATTTTGCGCTCTTTTTGGGTGAGCGCCAAGTCCATAGTTAACATCCTGACCAAGATCATACTGACCGCCAACACCAACAATAAAGTAGGCGGATAAGTGATCCCCACTTTGGCCGCCGCCCAATCAATAATTTGTGGAAAGATTGACAAAATCATAGCGCATGCCGCTACCAAAAACCACCAGGTTGCATATGGGCCATGCATTTTTCCTTTGCGAACCAAATACAAAATACTGATCGACAATACGGCACCGATGATGAGAATGGTTATGTTGGTCATTTGGCTTGCTTGGCTCCAATATTAGCAATACAAAGAGTGGTGGTTTGCAGCATGTATTTCAAAACCACAAACCAGGAACTGAATACACGCGACTTACCATCATTGCGATTGAGCATTTTAACAGGAACTTCAACAATTGTTAATCCAGATTTCAACAACATCAGTAAAACCCCAACATCCTGGTAATCAAGCAAACTGGCTTGCCGTTGAGACAGTACTTCTATGGCTTTGCGGTTATACAAGCGAAAACCAGAAGTCAGGTCTTCAATTTTAATGAGGGTGAGGAACTTGAAAAATGCCCAGGCCAATTTTTTCAAGCGACTCAATCTGGCTGGGAATGTACCAATGACGACATCACTTGGGGTTTGTTGATAGGCATCCATCAATGCATGTACCTCTTCCGGCAAATGCTGTCCATCAGCATCCATGGTGATAACATGATCATAATGATGTTTCATGGCATAACGGATACCAGTTTGGGTGGCACCCCAGGCGCCTAATTGTATAGGTAATGACAGACATTTAATGCCTTGAGATTTAACCACCTCCGCGGTTTCATCCTGACTCAAATCATTCACCACCACAACATCAAAACTCACAACTTCCTTGAGCTTTGGCAACAAGACCCGTAAATTTTCCGCTTCATTAAAAGCTGGAATCACAATTAATGTCTTCATGAACTATGGTAATGCTTTAAAATAGACCGGACGTTATAAACCAAGTGCACCACTTTGTGGTGTATTTTTTTGTTTTTTTACCATAAGGATAACCTTTGAGCACATCAGATACCCACATCATTCATGACATGTTTCAAATTAAAGGCGGTGGGGAGCGACTGGTTTTGGCATTATGTGATGGTCTGAATGCTGACCTGACCACTGCTTTTATTGGTAAAAATACATTTGATTTGGGCTATCTTGGCAATCGCCTGAATAATTTGGATGCATTGAGTGGACTACATGGCATCAAAACCTGGAGTCTGACCAGAAGTTTTAAAAAATACCAATCAAGCCACAGATACCACAGCATCATCTATAGTGGCGTTGCCAGTCCATTGGCCATTAACAATCTACAAGCTGCCCACCATGTTTTTTATTGTCATACGCCACCTCGTTTCGTTTATGACAAAAAGCAACATTATGCCGAACAATTTAACCCACTAAAGCGCTTGTTTTTTAAACAACTGATCAATTGGTTTCAACCGCAATACGAACAGGCTGTCGGGCATATGGATGCGATCCTAACCAATTCTCGTTATGTGCAAGATCGGATTAAACGAACCCTGAACATGGATGCTAAAGTGGTTTATCCTCCTTGTGATACCCAAAAATTCAAATGGATTGAACAGGGTGATTACTACTTGTCAATGGCCAGACATGACGGTCTGAAACGGGTAGATGCCATTATTAATGCTTTCTTGCAAATGCCAGATAAAAAACTGGTAGTGGCCTCTGGTGGACAAGAAACCATTAAACTTAAAAAATTGGCAGGTAACGCGCCCAACATCACTTTTACTGGCTGGTTATCTGAAACTGCCATGCTTGAATTATTAGGTAATTGCCTGGCCACCATTTATGTGCCTTTAGATGAAGATTTTGGCATGACACCGGTTGAATCCATGTCGGCAGGCAAGCCTGTTTTCTGTTCAAACCATGGTGGTTTGCTAGAAACAGTGATTGACGGCGAAACCGGTTATTTGGTTTCTTGTGATGCCTTGACCGAAGACTTAGTCAAACACATCAAAAAATTTTCAAAGACACAAGCGTATTCTATGAAAACTGCTTGCGAACATCGTGCCAAGCAGTTCGATACACAGCTATTCATCAAAAAAATTAAAGAATTTTTATAATTTGGCGACCCTTTGGTCTTAGACTCGGTCTTATAGGGTAAGTTGAATGAATTTTTTAGATTTTGAGTTATTTTAACCAAACCATAGATGACATCACCAAAGCACAAGTGAGCAAAGGTAAACAGCAGGCTTGCCGTCGGGTTTACGATGCCTTTTCCACACCTGTGTTTAACCTGGCTTTTAAAATGTTGCAAAACCGTGAAGATGCCAGCGATGTGATGCAAAATGCTTTTATCACCGCCTTTCAAAAAATTTCTCAATGGTCAGGAGATGTGGCTTTTGGTTTTTGGTTAAGAAAAATCACGGTCAACCAATGCTTGGATCTGATTAAAAAGAACCACCAGCAGATGACTATGGTTTCTCAGGAGCAGGTAAACAGTCTGGCCGGTATCAATTATGACATGCAACATGATGCCAATTATTTAATGGGACAACTGCCCCCCATTTCAAGGTCAATTCTGTGGCTCTATGAAGTGGAAGGCATGACCCATCAGGAGATTGCCGACTTATATCAAATGTCCCCCAGCTTCTCAAAATCTCAATTATCTCGCAGCAAACAATTATTAAAAAAGTGGCTCCAAAACCAGGAGGAACGCAATGAACACAAATTATGATGAAGCCATTCATAACTGGCTGAACAAACAAACTCAGGAAAATCCACCACATGATGCCTTTGATGCCATCATGGACGCGGTACACCAACAACACCGCAAGCGCAGCTTTATGCTGCCTGCTATGGCTGCCTGTCTATTGGCCGCAGTACTACTGTGGATGTTGCCTCAACAAAACAATGAACAACTCAAAACCCTTGAGTTGTTATCGAACAAAGTAGCCATGATAGAACATGTGGTCAGAAATGAAGTGATTAATCACTCGGCACCTGGCTCACCTATCCTGGAAAAAATGGTTTCCATGGAAAACTGGTTGGATCAATTGGACATGAATATCGCGCAAACTGATGACCCCAACCAAAAAATTGAGCTGCTGCATGCCAAGCTCGAAATACTCGATGATCTTGTGGCTTTACACAAGAAAATCAAACCTCAAAACGATACACAAGTTATTTAATCAATTATTTAGGTGAATTTATGAAACTAAAAACCGCAATTTTAACCAGTTTATTCGGTATCAGCACATTGGCAAGTGCCGAAGATCTGCAAGAGCACGTTAATGTAAACGTGAATGTAAACAACGGTGAAGGTAAAGTAACCATCATCAAAGATGTTAATGGTGAAACCCAAACCATAGAAGAAACCTTTGCAGCCGGACCTGATACCGATGTTGATGCCATGGTTGATGACATCCTCGCACAACATGGCGTTGATACTGATGGTCAGAAAATGCGCAAAGAAGTCATCAAACTTGCTAATAGTGGTGACAAAGATTTTGTTTGGGTACAAAAAAATGATGATGTCAATGTAGATTTAGTCAATGGACAAGCAACCATCATCATCAAAAAAGATGACAATGGCGAAACTCAAGTCATTAAAGAAATGATAGACATTGATGATAATGTTGATATCAATGTTCTGATAGATGAATTAATGGCAGAACATGGCATTGAACCCGGTGATGCTGAAATTCATAAAAAAATTGTCAAACTCGACAAAAACACGATTCATATTGACGACAACAAACCACGACTGGGCTTTATGGCCAATGTCGAGGATGATGGCTGGAAAATCATGTCTGTAGTACCAGAAAGTGGTGCCGCCGATGCTGGTATGCAAAAAGACGATGTCGTTATCAGTATCAATGGTCAGAGCACAACCAAAGGTGGTCTGGGTTTGACCGAATTTGTTGCTGTTGATCAAAAAGAAGGTGATGTGAACGAAGTAACCGTGCTGCGTAATGGTAAGCAACTGAAATTGAATGTGGCGGCCAAAGTACTTGACTCTCCTGATGTGATCATGGAGATGAGTGGCGGACATCACTGGAAATCAGCTGATGGCAAAGAGTTTGTTTTCAAAACAGGCAAAATGGATGAGATGTTTAAAGGACTGCACGTGGATGTAGAACACCTAGGAAAAATGGTTGAAGGTCTGGGCGATCACGACATTCGTGTAGTCACCACTGGTGATGCTGATGCCTACTTTTTTGCTGGAAGCAAAATGAACCAGTGGCTGGGCAATAACCACCACTTCTCAACAGTGACTGAGAATTTGGGTAAATACTTTGGTACCAAACAAGGTGTTTTGGTATTAGAAGTTGATAAAAACAACAAACTGGGCCTTAAAGATGGCGATGTGATTCAGGCCATCAATGGTAAAGACGTTAAAACACCTAAAGATGTGATCAAAATTATGTCAGGGTTTAAAAACGATGAATCTTTTGAAATCGAAATCATTCGAGAAAAAGAAACACTGTATTTAGAATCTTAAGAAGTTCGTCATACTGGCCATATCTTACTTGCAGAAAAGATAAGATATGGCCATTTATTATCCAGCAACAATACCATTGACCCCACCAAAGTAACCACTTACGTAAATTTCAGAACCTTTCAGTACAATTTACTTATCATCACATCAATTCAAATTAAATGTGATGAATATGAAAACCCAAGTCATTTTAGTTTTACTGTTAACAACCATTTCTACTTACACGTTGGCTGAAGCCCCCGAACCCATTCACCAAAAAATTCTACCGGGCAACGCTCTAATAAATACAAGCAAAATTTACCCACACCATATCCAATATCAAAAAACTGGCGGCCTCATGGAATACCAGCTTGAATTAATCAAATTGGACAACCGTGATACCTTTGAATTAAAAATATTTTTTAACCGCAGCGAAAACTCAAAACCTGACACCATCTATTTCGATGCCGAAACTTTGGGCTATGTTGGTAGACACCTTGACATGCAGGGTTATGTGATTGATGTTTATTTCAAAGAGGGTTTATTCAGTGGTGTTCTCGACCCCAAGCCTCACTCAAACTACAAAAAAGTGAAATACCATAAAAACTATCCTCACAATGCCTTTGAACCTGCCATCATTAATTACTTTATAGCAGCTTTACCTTTAGAAGTCGGATTTAAGGCATCACTACCTGTATTTGACCTTAATAATGGCTCCCAGATGTTTTGGAGCAATGTCGAAGTGGTGGCAAAAGAAGACATTACTTATCAAGGTAATACTGTCAGTGCTTGGAAAGTTAAATCAGATGGTATCAAGAAAAAAACCATTTGGATCAGTGACAAATATCCTTTTGCCCTTAAAATGAAAACCAAAGGTTCATTTGGAACATGGACAGTTGCTGATTAAACAATTTTT
>JAGRJR010000179.1 GCA_020442635.1 Lysobacterales bacterium | reverse complement strand
CATTGGTGAAGGCGGAATGGCAACTGTATTCAGAGCCAAAAGAATTGACTCAGAAGTACAAAAAGATGTTGCCATAAAAGTGTTTAATCATAATTATTTACCAAGTAGATTATTACATCAGTTTGCTATTGAACAGGCAATCATGGCGAGATTAGATCATGAAAACTTGGTTTCGCTTCATCATAATGGGATGACTGAAGATGGTACAGCATTCATCGTTATGGATTACGTTCAGCAGGCTAAAACTTTGGACGATTATGTACGACAGCTTGAACTTCAACCTCAAGATCAAGCTGCTTTGATTATCAACATTGCTGAAGGTTTATCACATGCGCATGCTAATCTTGTGGTGCATCGCGACATCAAACCCAGCAACATATTGGTTAACAATAATGGTGTCATCAAGATCGTGGATTTTGGTATTGCCAAGTTACTGGATCAACAACATGAGATCGATGCATCAGCAACTTTAGTGGCATTAACTCCGCATTATGCCGCGCCAGAACAAATTCTTGATAACCGGGTGAGCGTACAATCTGACATATACTCGCTTGCTGCCGTATTTCTTGGTTTATTGATAGGCAAAAAACCATTGCAAGATGATAGATTACTTAAACAGTGTAGCACTGATGAAGCTGTTATACGTGAACATTTACTTCACTTAAATGCCGATCAAGATCTCAAAAATATACTGAACAAAGCGTTACAAACTGATCCAGCTAAACGTTATAACACTATGCAAGCATTTGCTGATGAGTTAAAAAACTGGTTACAGCAAAAGCCTGTACAGGCAACGCCCGATTCCTGGTGGTATAGGTTGAAGAAATTTGCCCAACGGAGAACTGCCTTAACTGCAACAATCATCACCCTTTTTATATCGCTCATTGTTGGTGTTTCGGCCATTCTTTGGCAAACTCAGGAGACACAAAAAGCGGCGGCGAAAGCCAATAGTATCAAAGACTTTATGCTAAATACCTATGCTGTGGTAGACCCAGATGTTTCTCAGGGTCGTGATATAAAGGCAAGAGAATTGTTGCTTTCTTCCTATGACCAGTTAAACAATAATCAACAAATGGATCAAGAGTTACGTTTCGAATTGATGCAGAATATGGGCATAGCCAGTGCGAGGATTGGGGCCTATGAGCAAGCACTTGAAATGATGAGAAAATCATTGGAAATAAAGCCCAATGACTCTACCAGTCGCACCTATTTATTACAACTTTTAGTAGCTAATGGAGAATTATCTGAAGCAGAACAATGGTTAACCAACCATCCTTTTTATGGCATTTTGACTCAAGCTGATCAGCAGCGGTTACTCAGGGCAAAATTACTGATGTACAGTAAGCTCGGAAAATTTGAGACCACCAAAAACATTGCGGATGAACTGATGGCTTTACCTGCTTTTAAGGTGAGCAGGCAATCCGTAATAATATGGCTGTTGCAGAGTTGTATTTCAGTGAATCTAAACCTGATCAAGCGGTGCGATTGTTGGAACAAACTCTAGCTGTTCATAATGGTAAACTGGCTGATTCCCATACTGCAATGATGAAACTTCGTTACAGTTTGAGTTCTATGTATGGAACCATTGGTGAGCCGCAAAAAGCTCATGATACCTTACAAGAATTGAGGCATGTCCAGGCTGAAATTCTTGGCGAGAATCATCCATCTTACGTTACCACTTTAGTGGCTCTTGCGAGTGCTAATCGGGCGTTGGGCAACATGCCCCAAGCCATTGAATATGCACAACAGGCTTATGATCTAAGTGTGCTAAATAGAGGAGAAAATCATCTTGACTCTGCCAATGCATTACAAATGATGGGTGCTTTAACAGCTGTCAGTGGTGACTATCCCAAAGCCATTGAATTAATGAAGGAAGCCGTGCGAATATTTGAGTTAAATTCAGGTCAGAATAACCCCAATGCCCTGGATATTAAAACTGATATTGGGATGCTCATGGGACGTCTGGGTGATACTGATGCATCCATTGAAATGCTCGAAGAGGTTCATGAAAAACAACTGGAAAATTTGGGAGCAGGCCATCGATCAACTATATATGTCCAGATGCATTTGGGATTGACTCATAGTTTGATGGGTCACCATGAATTAGCCATTGAACTTGAGAAAGATGCGTTATCTGCAGCTAATGAACATCTCGGAGAAAAACATCCAATCAGTGTGAACACCTTATATGCCCTGGGTCGAGTTTATAAAGCAGCTGGAGAATTTCAGCTGGCTGTTGATACGATGTTAAACATAGAGAAAAAAGAACTGCTTAATCCAAACGATGAAAAAATGGCTCCTTATACCAAAATGGTTTCATCCATTTACCGTACACTTGAACAAATGAATGAAGCAGAAAGCTATGCACGCCGATCAGTGCAACTTAATGATCAAATTTATGGGGCTGATTCAAAGTCCAAAGCAGAAGCGCAATTGTTTTTGGCCGATCTTTTACAAACAGTGGGTAAGCATTCAGAAGTTAATGAATTGCTTGGACTGGTGGAAGACAGTATTGGACAAAATGGTTGGCATGGCAGTTCTTTGGAGGAAGAGTTGTTGAGAATTAAAGATTTAAACCAACTTGACTGAATAGGCCAAGATCAACTGAGCAACATAATATATAGGCAGGCCAATAACCCGGTTGCTGATGGCTGGTTGCACAAAGCGATTGCGTGCCACAAACAGGTCAGAGAGGGCAAATAAAGTGGCTCCAGACGTAATCCACCAGTAAGCAGTCATTGATTGATTACACCAGGCAAATACCAACATCACGCCAATCGCCAACAAGTAGGCGGGTACAGCAACAATGAAAATGCCTTGCAGGTGTTTGCGTAACCACAATGCAGTGACTGTTAAAAATATCAGCACGATGGGTGCCA
>JAGRJR010000178.1 GCA_020442635.1 Lysobacterales bacterium | reverse complement strand
TGCGTTTACGTAATAAGCCGCCTTTGTCTTTAGCCAATAATTTGTCCCAGTAGGAACCCCAAATCACTTTAATGACATTCCAGCCGGCACCGCGGAACACGCCTTCAAGTTCTTGAATGATTTTTCCGTTGCCACGAACCGGTCCGTCCAATCGTTGTAAATTACAGTTAATCACAAAGACCAAATTGTCGAGCTTTTCACGACCTGCCAGTGAAATGGCTCCCAATGATTCTGGTTCATCAGTTTCGCCATCCCCAAGAAAGCAATAGACCTTTTTGTCGGTCTTTTCAATCAGTCCTCGGTTCTGTAGATACTTCATGAAACGCGCTTGGTAAATTGCCTGTATTGGCCCCAATCCCATGGAAACCGTGGCAAATTGCCAAAAATCTGGCATTAACCAAGGGTGTGGATAGGACGACAATCCATCACCATCCACTTCACGTCTGAAGTTGTCCAGTTGTTCTTCAGTGATGCGGCCTTCTAGGAACGCACGTGCATACATGCCGGGGGCGCTGTGACCTTGCATATATAACAAATCACCGCCTGATGGGTGTTCAGGCCCACGGAAAAAATGATTAAAACCGACATCATAAATGGTTGCCGCTGAGGCAAAAGAAGCGATGTGACCACCCAATGCACCAGGTCTGCGATTGGCACGAACCACCATGGCCATAGCGTTCCATCTGATGATGGCTCGAATGCGCCATTCCAAATCGTTGTTGCCAGGTGATTTTTTTTCTTCGCCAACAGGAATGGTATTGAGGTAAGCTGTGGTGGCTTGGTAGGGTAAATGTCCGCCGGATCTGCGGTTCAAGTCAATCAATTGCTCAATCAAGAAGTGTGCTCTTTCAGGGCCTTCTTCGTTGATAACAGCAGTCAGGGCATCCAACCATTCTTGGGTTTCGATTGGATCCATATCTGGCGTGGTTTTGATGTTTGTCATAATCGTTTCTGTTTTTATTTGGGGGCTGAATTATGTTCAGCTTGTAATTTTTGCGCATCCACGGCTGCAATGGCCACCATATTAACAATCCTTCTGACCGATGAAGAAGGGTTTAATACATGCGCTGGCAGTTGTGTACCCATCAGCATAGGACCTACGGTCACACCTTGGGAAAAGTATCTTATCATGTTTATCGCCATGGTGGCCGAATCCAGATTGGGCATTACAAACAAGTTAGCCCGCTGGTGATAATTGGCATTGGGAAAGACATGGTTTCTGATATTGGGCATCAACGCCATCTCAGCATCCATCTCACCTTCAACCGCCAAATCCGGTGCCATTTTTCTGATCAGCATCAGGGCTTTGCGCATTTTATCAGGACTGTTACCATCACGGGTGCCAAAGTTCGAATAAGACATCAACGCTAGCCGTGGTGTTTTACCAAAATCTTTCATGCGATTTGCTGCACTGATGGCCATGTTGGCAATTTCTTCGGCATTGGGATTGGGGTTAACATGAGAGTCAGTGATGAAATAGTTGCCCATGTCGGTGGTTATGGCGGTTAATCCTGCTGGGGTTTGGCTTTTCAAACCGATGATGTCAATGATGTGCTGTAAAACTTTTTGAAAACGTCCGGTTAATCCAGCCAGCATGGCATCGGCTTCACCCCGTTTAACCATCAAAGCAGCAATCACAGTACTGCGAGTTCTTACTACCGCTTTGGCAATGTCAGGACTGACACCTTTGCGTTCCATGAGGCTATGGTACATGGTCCAGTAATCTTTGTAACGCGGGTCATCTTGTGGATTAACAAGCTCAAAATCACGACCAATTTCAAGGTTTAAACCAATTTTTTTGATGCGATAATTGACCACATCAGGACGACCAATCAAAATCGGCTGTGCTAATTGGTCATGGTTAATTACCTGAATGGCTCGCAACACTCGCTCATCTTCACCTTCTGCCAACACCACTTTTTTTAAATCTTTGCGTGCTGCATCGAAAACTGGTCGCATCAGTAAGCCACTTTGGTAAACAAATTCAGTTAATTGGTTCTCATAGACCATCATGTCTTCAATGTGTCGGGTGGCCACACCGCTATCCATGGCCGCTTTTGCCACAGCAGGCGCTACATGCAATAAAATGCGTGGGTCAAAGGGCTGCGGAATCAAATATTCTCTACCAAATTTCAGTTCCTTGCCACCGTAGGCTTTACTGCTAACTTCACTGGCTTCCAAACGAGCCAAATGAGCCAAGGCATGGACACAAGCGGTTTTCATCGCTTCATTGATGTGGGTTGCTCCAACATCCAAAGCACCCCTGAAAATGTAGGGGAAACACAGCACATTATTGACCTGATTAGGAAAGTCAGAGCGTCCGGTGGCAATGATGGCATCGGGCCTTACTTCAAGCGCCACATCCGGCATGATTTCTGGTGTTGGGTTGGCCAGTGCCATAATCAATGGGTCTTTGGCCATATTTTTAATCATTTCAGGTTTTAACACACCGGCGACAGAAACCCCCAGAAATATGTCTGCGCCATCAAGTGCTTCGGTTAAAGTTTGTTGTTTCACGCCTTTAGCATAGGTTTTTTTACGACTTGACTCCAAATCTTCTCGACCTTCGTAGAGCACACCTGCGGCATCTGATACAATGATGTTATCAACGCTCATGCCCAAAGCCACCAACAAATCCAGACAAGCCATGCCAGCTGCACCAGCACCAGAGGTCACCAGTTTTACCTTAGCTATGTCTTTACCTACAATTTGTAAAGCATTGATTACAGCAGCACCACAGATGATTGCCGTGCCATGTTGGTCATCGTGAAAAACCGGCACTTTCATGCGTTTTTTGAGTTTATCCTCGATGTAAAAACACTCAGGGGACTTGATATCTTCAAGATTTATGCCTCCAAAGGTGGGCTCTAAAGAAGCGATGATATCAATCAACTTGTCCGGATCTTTTTCATCAATTTC
>JAGRJR010000177.1 GCA_020442635.1 Lysobacterales bacterium | reverse complement strand
GATCATTCACAACCAGATTGGTTAAGGTAACATTTCCAGTATTTTGTACTGAAACAGTAAACGTAATTTCATCACCCACATCTGCAATATTAGGCGTGCCATTATCAATGCTCAAAGTCGCTGTTTTGCTCACAGTCAAAGCAGGGTTCTGAGGCACCTGAATCACGACAGTATCCGGATCTGGTGGTGTTTCATCTGAATCACCGGTACCAGTGTTCTCAACCTGACCATTATCAACATCAGCTTGCGTCACCGTATAAGTGCCCTGTAACTCACAGTTATCACCCGGAGCAACCGTTGCACAAGTTATGCTACTGGGGTTGATCAGGGTATCAGTCACTACCACATTGTTCAAGGTTACGTTACCGTTGTTGGTAGCCGTGATGGTAAAGGTCAAAATATCACCTTCGGAAATTACCGTATCACCATCGACATCATTGTGGTTAGTCATGGATTTTGCCGTAACCAATGAAGGGCCAGCCACAACCACAGGTGTATTGGTTGAGTCATCATCATTTACTGGATTGTTAGATGGATCCTGTGCTGTGGCGGATGCCGTGTTGTCAATCGTACCGCCGTTATCGACATCAGCCTGGGTAACCGTGTATGTATATGAGTTACACGTGGCTGTGGCTCCAGGTGCCAGTGTTGTCGGTGAACAAGTCAAAACACCTCCGGTAGCCATTGGATCATTCACAACCAGATTGGTTAAGGTAACATTTCCGGTATTTTGTACTAAAACAGTAAACGTAATTTCATCACCCGCATCAGCCAGACTGTTGTTGTTTGCATCTGTTGTCAAAACAGCATTCTTAGTCACTGTGATTTCTGGATTTTCAAGTATTGTAATCACTGCATCTGTCGAACCCGTAAATTCATCAGAAGGAAATGTTTGTGAATTGTGCAATACGTCTACCGTATTGGTGATGTCACCCGCAGGTACGTTGGCGTCAACGGTTACTCGGAAAACAATAGTCGCACCTTCATTCTGCAAGAAAGTTCCGCCGTTTCCATTGCTGGCACCTGCACCTAATCCGCAGATCACGGTTGTCCCATCAAAACCACATTCACCATTTCCAACGGTATCGTTTTGTGGTCCTGAAGGCCCTACATCTGCTGATGTCACGTTTATAGAATTCGGAACATAAGTGGTGTTTACCGGGATAACGTCACTTAAAACTGTATTTGTCGCACCATCCGCTCCTGTATTTTCAAATGTAATTGTATATTCAATCACATCACCTGGCTCAACATCACCACCATTCAAGTCATTAGCAGTTTTTGACAAAGAAGAAACCAAGTCTGGAACGAATAAATCTGTGGCAAAAGCCAAAACATTAGGAAAATAAGTGTCTCCAGATGTTTCAAAATCTATTTGAGCTCCAGTAACACCATTGGCTAACAAGCCTGAGACGTCAATATAGTCCAAGTCCATTGCCAGTTGATTGACATAAGAAGGCGAACGATCAACATATGTGCTGTCTAAACGCGTATTCGAACTGTTCCAAAAGTTATTGTTAGGGTTCAATGAATCAGTGATGGCATTACCTTCAAAAACAAAACGATCATTAACGATATTTTGATCACCCTCCCAAACCAAAGCACCCAGGAATGTATCAAAACTCCCTGATGCTGGTGTTAAAAGTCCTGTCACATTTACTGTTACAGTGGTGGTTCCACTGACTCGCGCGGCACCATCATAGATCATCAATCGACGGTATGGCTGATTGATGTCTTTATATATCACAGTCAACGACCATCCTCCATAAAAACCAAGACCATCATTTCCGGTCTCAGCACTCAAATCACCAACAAAGTATGTTCCATTACCGGCAGCTTGCACCCGTGATGTCACATCAGCAAAAGCCTGATATGGCCTAGAACCCGCAGCACCTTGAGTAGTAAATGTATCAATTACTGTGGCATTGACAGCCGAATAACTGCCTGCACCCGGCTCACGCATTTGAATGGTGCCACGATTGGCTTCATTTTCATCATCACGTCCGCCCCAATATAAACCAGCAAATAATACAGTTGACCCTGCTGGCAAATTCAAATCAGCACTAGACGAGTTACTGAATCCGGCACCTACATCAACATTGATGTATGCCATTTGCTGGTAATTACCACCACTTACAGTACCGCTTTGGATATCGCCACAGTTTGCATTTCCTGCATCACAAGTTAGCAAACCATTACCTACTAATGCGATGTTTCCAAAATCATTGGTACTGAACCTTGGCGTATATGCCCTGTCAATTTGAGCAAATGCATTGACATTCACCAATAGTAAAAAAAGAAGAATAAGTTTTTTAAGTTTCACCGTCATACCCTGCCTTATAAAAAAAATAAGATTCTACACATAAAAAAATAAGATTCTACACAATTTTTAACTTAAATTACACCTGAACCCCTTCAAAAACACGATGTTCGTCACAGATTCAAGCCTTAACCCTATGATATCCAAGAGGATAATGATAATTTTAAAATTTGAAAACTTTTGTAAAATTTTAAGAGAGCAGCAAACATTGACATTTCTATCCAACAAATTGACATTTGTGTCATAAAAATTTCATTAGCTATATACGTCATTTGTTTTACAAGTTGAAATACATTGCCCATTGCACCCAATTATCAAATTAAAGATAACCCGTGGTGCATTTAGGCGATTTTGATTTTTAGGTTGTTGATATTTCTGTTTTCTAGGTAATTTATCCACTGTATTGTCGTCAATGCGGTGAGTTTTGCCAGTACTCTTGCAGCAAAGCCTTTGAATGATTTGGCATAGTTTCTGCGTATCATGAATTGGTCACACAATTGAGAAAATAACGTTTCTATTCGCTTTCTTGTTTTCCGCACGACCCAAGGTAACATCTTGTAATTGCTTTGATTTTTTCTCATGGGCACATAGAGTTTGATATTGCTGGACTGGAATAAATCAACTTGGAC
>JAGRJR010000176.1 GCA_020442635.1 Lysobacterales bacterium | reverse complement strand
TCAATATGAAATCGCAACACATTTTTGTCTTCGATGGCATGCGTGATGGTATAAGTGTGCAACTCTTTCTTGAAAATGCTTTTAGTCGTTTTTAAGGTCTTTTCTTTGCCATTTATTTCATAATAGGTAGCGTTTTCAGGAAATATTGGTGTTCCCGTGAAACCAAAGAGTTGAGCATTGGGGAAGAATTCTTTGATGGCTTGATGATTATCGCCAAATTGCGAACGGTGGAACTCATCAAAAATAAATACCATGCGCTTGTTTTTCAGTGGCTCCAAACGATCTTTGTATGTTTTTATGCCTTTGTTTGATTGAAGCTTGTTTCGCTTGCTGTTTTCATCCAGAGCCAATCCCAACTTTTGTATCGTGGTCACGATAACCTTGTCATCATGGTTGGTCGACAGCAATCGCCTGACCAGGGTCTCGGTGTTGGTGTTTTCTTCAACACTGCCTTCCTGAAACTTATTGAATTCTTCACGGGTTTGTCGATCCAGGTCTTTACGATCCACCACAAACAAACACTTTTCTACTTCAGGATTGCTCTTGAGCAGTGTCGATGCTTTAAAGGAAGTGAGGGTTTTACCACTACCGGTGGTGTGCCAGATGTAACCATTGCCTCTGTTTTGTTGGATACAGTCCACAATTGCTTTCACTGCATAGATCTGATAAGGACGCATCACCAGGATTTTCTTTTCACTTTCCACCAGCACCATGTATTTGCTGATCATTTCACCCAAGTTGCATTTAGCCAGAAATTTTTCTGTAAAAGGCTCGAGATGAGTGATTTTTTTATTGGTTTTATCAGCCAACTGATAGATGGGCAGGAACTGTTCATCCGCATTGAACTGAAAGTGACGATTCTTGTTATTAGCAAAATAAATGGTGTTGCTGCGATTGCTTACGATAAACAATTGCATAAAACACATCAATGAATTGCCATAACCATTGCCGGGTTCATTTTTATAGTCGACAATCTGCTGTATCGCTTTGCGTGGAGAAATATCCAATTTCTTGAGTTCAATTTGAACAACAGGCAATCCATTGATCAATAAAATGATGTCATAGCGCTGATTGCTGTTTTCAGTATTGATACGCAATTGGCTGATCACTTCATATTCATTTTTACACCAGTCTTTGATATTAACCAACGTGTAATGTAATGGTGTGCCGTCTTCTCGTTGAAAATACTGTTTTTCCCTCAGCATTTTTGAAGCTTCGAACACATCTGGTTTGATGATCTCTTCTCGCAGTCGCAGAAATTCACTGTCAGACAGGTGTACACGATTCAACGCCTCAAATTTCTGTTTAAAGTTCCGTTCCAGCGTATTACGATCAATGATATCTGGTCTGTGAGTGTATTTGAGCGCAATCAGTTGTTCAATCAATTGATTTTCTATCTGAAGCTCTGTGACCATAATATCTTTTATTCCTTTAATATAATTCAGTATTTAAGTGAGTATCTTAAACCATCCTGGTGATATCTGATGATTTTTTCTATTCCTATCCAGTTAAGGGTGGGCATATTTTCAATTCTCCTTTGGCTTCAACATATGCATAATCAACCGTATCAAGGTTTCTTTTTGTTTCGGGTCAGATTCTGCCACTAATTAGGTCAAGGCCGCCAAACCGGTGTCATTGATTATGGGTTCGCCTGATTGATTAAACAATCGACTATTGCGGTTCAAAAAATCAACGAATAAAAACGCTCCACTGCGTTTATTGCCATCAGCAAAAGGATGGTTTTTTACAACAAAATACAACAAATGAGCGGCCTTGCTTTCTATGCTTGGGTAAGCAGGTTCTCCGAAAACACTTTGCTCCAAATTGCCAAATATGCCATCCAGTCCATCACCTCTAAGACGAGCGAATAAATCCGTGGCTTCACCTTTTTCTATCAATGTATTTTTGAGCTCATTTAACAACTGTTGTGCTTTTACACTGCTGATTAATTTGCCGCCAATCGATCCTTCAGGCTCATCAAGTAAACCTTCATCGTATTGTTGTTACCACAAAAATGTTTGTGTGTAACGACTGACGATTTCAGTTAAACCTCTTCCAGCATCTAATGTGAGTTCTGGTGATTTTGCAGTTTTTTCAATGAGCTTAAGCGCCTGTTGGAGTTCTTTTGCATTTTGCTCAAATCGTTGTTGATTCAATGCATATCCATGAATCAACAACTCTTTTAAACGCTGTGTTGCCCAAATTCTGAATTGAGTACCTTTTTTAGAATTGACTCTATAACCAACGGAAATGATTGCATCTAAATTATAGAGTTTGACTTTTCTTTTAACGTTCCTTTTCCCTTCTTTTTGAACTACCGAGGAATCCTCGGTAGTTGCTTCCATGGTTAATTCTTTATCTCTGTAAATGTTTTTGAGGTGCAGACCTATGGTATCACTGTCACGATCAAATAATAACGCCATATCCTTTTGTGATAACCAAAATGAATCTTTCTTTTGTCGTAACTCAACCTTTGACTGACCATCTTCAGCCTGATAGATTTCTATTTGGTTTTGCTCTGTCACTTAACTTAACTTAACTTAATTATTAGCACTCAAAAAATCATTGGCGAAACGTTGCAGCACCCCACCCGCTTCATAAATGGACACTTCTTCAGCAGTATCCAGTCTGGACTTCACAGGAATGGTGACTTGTTCGCCGTTTTTGCGGGTCATGATCACTTGCATATCAGCACCGGGTGCAATGTCGCCTTGTACGTCATAAGTTTCACTACCATCGATGTTGTATGTTTTGCGGGTTTCGCCGTTGGTGAACTCCAAGGGCAAAACGCCCATACCAATTAAGTTGGTGCGGTGAATGCGTTCAAAACCTTCTGCCACAATCACTTCAACACCGGCCAGGCGCACGCCTTTGGCGGCCCAGTCGCGGCTGGAGCCTTGGCCGTAGTCGGCGCCGGCCACGATAATCAGCGGCTGTTTGCGGTTCATATAGGTTTCGATGGCCTCCCACATGCGCATG
>JAGRJR010000175.1 GCA_020442635.1 Lysobacterales bacterium | reverse complement strand
TGGTCAGGGTGTAGTTCGGTATCCGGCAGAACTTGTAACGTGACAGTCAATTCAAGCAGAACCGTTACAGTTAATTATGTGACACCCAATCATACCCTCAGTATCAATTCATCCGGGACCAGTAACGTGTCCATCAGTGGCAGCCCAAGTCAATATGGAGGTACCACCAACTACACCGAAAGTGTGTCATCAGGAACCAGTTTGAGCCTGACAGCACCTGCAACATCAGGTGGTAAGGATTTTTCCAGTTGGTCAGGGTGTAGTTCGGTTTCTGGTAGAACTTGTAACGTGACAGTCAATTCCAACATCACCGTTACTGTAAGCTATGAATCTTTACCATCTTGTTTATATTCAGTTATTAAACCGAATGGTGGGGAAGAGCTAGAAAGAAACAGCAACGAACCAATTGAGTGGATTAAAACAGGTGGTGATTGCAGTGATTATGTTCGACTTGAATTGTGGGATGATGACCAATTTTATGACACCATTCATCCTCGAACAATTAATAATCAATCTTATAATTGGTGGATAGAAACAAATTATGCATATGGCTCAAACTATAAAGTTAAAGTCATTGATGATGCTAATGCGAACTACCACGATTCATCCGATGCTGATTTTTCAATCGTGGAACCTTATGAATGCGAATATATAATGATTTCGCCCGATGGTGGTGAGGTTTATTACCAAGGAGAACAGATTTTAATCGACTGGGTGTATGATGGTCCCAGTTGTAGTTCAAAAGTGATTATTGAGCTTTACAACAATAATCAGTTTGTAGACTACCTTACTGTTGATCCAGTCGATAATGATGGAAGTGAAACGTGGGTAATTCCAAGTAGTCAATTAATAAGTACAGACTATCAGATCAGGGTGGTTGATGAAATAAACCAAAGTGTTTGGGGTGAATCTGAATCATTTTTCTCAATTGAACCAGAACTAATATTTTACAGTGGTTTTGGGTCAGTCGATACGACTGCAGGGCTTGTTGCGTTTTTCCCATTCGAGGGTAATGGTAATGACCTGAGTGGCAATGGCAACCATGCGCAGGAATATGGCGGGGTGTCTTATGTAACAGGAATACAAGGGCAAGCAGTCAATTTTGATGGAGTCGATGATTTTTTTATCACCCCAAGTTACTTTAATACGTGGAATAATTGGACTTTTTCAGTATTTGTTTATCTTGAGGATTTTAATAATCATTATATGATCTTGGAAAGGGAAAGGATTGGTTCTTATAATGATTTTGACTTGTATGTGCAGGCCAGTACTGGCTTGATATATAGTGAATCAGATAATGCCGATGACTCTAATACTGTCTCATTAAACCCTATAAATATAAATTCATGGAACCATATTGCAGTAACATATGATGGAATATCAAAGAAAATATATATAAATGGGATACTTGATGTCTCTGAACCTGTTCAAAATGCATTAATCAGTGTTGTGGAGCCAATTTTAATTGGAAAGCATGCAAACACCAATAGCCCTTTATATTTCAAAGGTCTGATAGATGAAGTTATGGTTTTTGATAGAGCTCTATCAGCATCCGAAATATCTGATTTATCTAATTTGCCATGATGATGAAATTTTATAGTATGTATACTGTTGCATAAACCTCTACAAACAAGTAAAATTCGCGCTCTTTTCCTTGCTGCACCGGTGTTTTTGTCCATCTGGCAGCTTTTATTAACCGTAAGGAGTTACATATGAGACATTATGAAATTGTCATGTTGGTTCATCCGGACCAATCTGAGCAGTTGCCTGCGATGATCGAAAGATACAGTGGCATGGTAACAAAAAGTGGTGGTGTCATCCACCGTTCTGAAGACTGGGGTCGTCGTCAATTAGCCTATTCAATTGAACGTTTACACAAAGCCCATTATTACCTGTTAAATGTAGAATGTAATCAGGAAGCAATTGATGAAATCGTTGATGCATTCCGTTTCAATGATGCCATTTTACGTCATCTGGTTTTGGCTAAAAAACATGCAGAAACTGAAGATTCTCCATTGAAGAAAGATGAAGATGAAAAAGCAGCTAAAGTGACAGAAAATGATGTCAACGAAGTGGAAGAAAATGAAGATGTTGCTGTGGAAGAAGATACTGCAGAAGCTACAGAGGAGTAATAATCATGGCAAAACAACAAAGAAGAAGGCGCCCAGCGCAAAGAATTATCAGCCGTAACTGTAAATTTACTGCTGCCGGTATCGTAGAAGTCGATTACAAAGATTTGGACATGTTAAAACAGTTTTTAACAGAGACTGGAAAAATCATTCCTAGCCGCATCACTGGTACCAAAGCAAAATACCAAAGACAATTATCAACAGCTGTTAAGCGCGCTCGTTACCTGGCTTTGGTTCCTTATTGTGACCAACACGGCAAATAACAGGAGATTATCATGCAAGTTATATTATTAGACAAAGTGCAAAACTTAGGAGACTTGGGCGAAATCGTTAATGTAAAAAGCGGCTACGCAAGAAATTACCTGATTCCTCAAAAGAAAGCTTCTCGTGCGACTGAAGAAAACATCAAGGCTTTTGAAGCACAAAAAGCTGAATTGATTGCTAAAGCCAAAGAGTCTATGGCTGCCGCAGAAGCCCGTGCTGAGTCGGTAAATGGATTGGCAGTAACCGTGTCCGCCAACGCAAGTCCTGAAGGTCATTTATATGGCTCTGTAGGCCCTCGTGAAATCGCTGAAAAATTAACTGAAAGTGGTTATCCAGTTGATACCAGTGAAGTTATTCTTTCTGAAGGTGCGTTTAAAGAAGTGGGTGAATATCAAGTTAAACTGAAATTCCATGCAGATGTTAAAACTGAAGTGACTGTAAAAGTTGAAGCTGAAGTAACAGAAGCTTAAACTTGAGCTGTTAGCATTTTCAAAAGCCGGGCTTCTTAGCCCGGCTTTTTTATACTGCCTGATAAAATTCAAAATTCCATCAATTGGTAATCAATCAATATTGGGCTCTGCAGGTTGACTGAAGTCAACAACCCAAATCAATTTCCAAGATGGTAGTAAAACCACTGGGTTAGTCTTGGCTCGACTTGTATCTGAGCAAATGGTTATTCCTTGATTTATTTTTTTTGTTATTCAAGTCTGAAAAT
Organism: Lysobacterales bacterium; assembly: GCA_020442635.1. Lineage (GTDB taxonomy): Bacteria > Pseudomonadota > Gammaproteobacteria > Xanthomonadales > Marinicellaceae > Marinicella. Next base: position 30 of record JAGRJR010000175.1, on the reverse strand, counting down.
TTGATCCATTCAAGTCTATAATAGGGCGCC
>JAGRJR010000174.1 GCA_020442635.1 Lysobacterales bacterium | reverse complement strand
AAACCGTTGATGAGCAAAGTCACATCATAACGGTTGTCATAACGCCCCTGCATGCGCACCTGTTGCGTGACCTCAAAGATGTTCTTCTGAGGATGAAACCCATCCAGCAACTGCACCGTGCGTGTCTCACCCTCGCTATCGGTATAAGTCACCCGATCCCGCAGGATTTTGGCACGATTGAAAATACTGCCCTTATTGATATTGTTCAGAATCTGCTTGAACTCATGGTCAGATAATTTGACCTCATTCAAGCGTTCTAATTGAACTTTGAAATTCGCCACCAACTCCGCATCATTGGTGATGACACTCACCCGCTCATAGCCCAACTTCACCAACTGCGTGATGAGATTGTTTTCAAGGATGTGTTCGGGTTGGGTGGTCATAGGTTGTATATTATCAATTAACAATCAACAATGTGCAATGAATGATGAGTAATGTGTAATTAATAATTTGTACGAGTACACTTCTTATTTTTCCCCTCTCGAGAGGGGGCAGGGGTGTGTTTTTCAATTAACAATTTGCATTTAGTAATTATCACTGTCCATTCTTAATTGGTCTCGTCATATCGACAAAGCGAAGCGCATGGAGAAAAATTCTTCTGGAAAGAATTTTCACGCAAGCCCTCAGGGACGAGGGTAAGTATCATGGACGATACGCATATATCTCAATAACTTTAGTCAATTGACTCTGACCGCGTTTATTCACAAAACAAAACTACCAGTGATTATTGAATCCACGCATGTGTAGTGCCAATTTGTTTTTTGTTTGACTTTGTAACTTATTGTTTCTATACCTTTGAAACTAGATGGTTTCTCCGAATTGTAAATTAATGTTCGTTTAGCAGGAATATGATTAGTCAATTTAACGAAAAGCTTTTGATAGTCTTTTCCTCCCAGAAAATACAGTTCTCCAGAATAGTCTTCCTCCAAAAAAACAAAATCTTTGTATTTGTCTGACTGCTTCCTTCTTTTCGACTTTTCAGCGCTCCCGGAAAAAGTAATGTCATAGCCAGGCAATAAGTAATCTGATCTCACCAATCCCCAACCAGCAGACAAGATATAAACATTTTCTTCTCCCAAAAAATCAATTAGTTTTTTATATGCTGAAGGTCTATAGAGTTCATATGCCTTTAAAAAATTAAGCGGATTTGTGTTGTATTCATTAAGGTTATAATCAAACAATTTGTCTCGCCAAGATTTACCATTTGATGTCAAATCATCCGGTTTTTGAAAGCTATAAAATTCACTATCTTCACATAGAGTAGGCTGAGCCACAAATACAACTTCTTTTCCTTTATCATTAACAAAAGATCCACAATTGTGTTTAGTCCCTGCACATTGAATAACTATTTTCATCTGATTCTCCCTTTATCAACTTTTTTAATGTAATTCTCAAGAATATCAACAAAATTTGACTCAGGTTGCTTATCAACATGAACTTGATTCCAAAGACCTGATTGGATTACTTTTGGGCGACTTGAGTACAAACCAAGCCATTTTTTTGATGCACCATAAAAACCATCGGTACTGCTACCACTAAGTAATGCAATAGAATTTTTTTCAACATAATTTCTAAAGCTGTTTGGACTGGCCTCATCATTTACAGGTAAGAAAGTGAAGGGGATTTTTCCAATATAGGATGTTACCTGCCTCTCCAGTTCAATTTCAGAATCTCTAATTTCCTTTGTGCTTGAGCTACCAATACTCCACTTCGGGAAGTCCAATCCCTGTTGTTTACAAATAGCATCTCCCACTAATAATCTGAAAATCGACCCCCTATGATTACCTCCTCCTGTACTTACAACACCCTTATGTTGTGATAATCGCTTCCATAATGTCGATTTTGAGTTTTCTTTCAGAGCATGAGTACCAACTCTGGTTACACGTAAACTATTTGATGCTTCATAATCATCAAAAAAGAAATAAACACCTCTTGTTGGCCAGTTCATGCGACCATTCACCTCGGAAAGTTGATAAACCCCTATTTTCGATTTCAAATCATCAATACATTGATAAAAATTATTTATTTCACTCATATATCATTAACCAAAACTTTCAATAACACCATTAACTATTTTCACAATGTTTTGGAAATGCTTATCACCAGTTACCGTAAAAAAATCTTTTAGTTTCTTATCCAACTCCTTTTTAACCTCTTCGATATTATCAAAGTCGATTTCTTTGTTTATCAGATCAAACTGTGTCACATGACTGTGCCTTTTTGCTAAGGATTTTATGTTTTTGTTTTTGATTCCGGCTTTATTTATGGCATCGAAAACGGCCTGTCTGAAGCCTACATGTGCTTTATCAGTTGGTCCAATGACTAAATCGACCACAATCCTTTGAGACCTATTAACTATTTCGAACAATAAAACATGCCTGGAGTCTGTCCATTTACTGTCTTTGCATCTTAAAAAAGGATATTTACTTTGATTCCAGTCTTTTGCAGAAAACCGAACATAAGTTTTGGTGCTGTGATCAACCTCAATACCATAATAAGCTGACTTATCCTTTAAGTGATTTTCCAAATGATCTTTTATTTCTAATAATGCATCAGGTTTGTTCTCAAAGATTAAATCCAGTGCTTGTTTATGTTCTTTGTAAATGGCTTGGCAAAGTTTTGTGATTGTAGTGTGTGTCATGATGTGCCTTTCTATGATTTCTTTGTATTGACTGATGGCAAAGTGGATGTCCTGGCCTATTGTTTCTTTGTGTTCATTTAATAATTGTTTCAGGGTATCGAACACCTCTGAATAGGAAAATGAAATCCAGGTGTCAGCATTATCATCAGAAGCATCTATACCTTCTTTTGTTAAAAATACGAACAGTTGCTTTTTACATTTGGGAAAGTGACTCTTAACTGCCTTAAAATAATCTCCCAACTGATCCTTGGACTCGCCAGCATCAATTTTATTTTCAATGGCACAAACAAACTCAGACTGCTCAGATACAATCAATATATCAATGTTCTTCCACTCCCTGCGAATTTGAATGTCATCATAGTTCAACAGGTCTATATCAATGACTGAGACAGCATCAGTCTTCTCTGCGACTCGAAATAAAAACGGCTTAATAAAACGATCAAAAAGTTGATGATTGGCAGAAGGGTCGAGTAAAAAAGCTAAAAAGTCTGAATGGCGTAATTCCCTGCGAACAGCGCCTATGGATTCAAAGATATTAAAACCACCAAATTGAGACTCC
>JAGRJR010000173.1 GCA_020442635.1 Lysobacterales bacterium | reverse complement strand
GTACAGTAAAAAAGGTTTGGCTATCAGAAAAGCAGATCCCAATATTCCCATAACAGAGTTGATTGAGGGTTTACATAACTTTGCCAATGGTTTGATTATCAAGAAAAAATTAAAAGAGGCTTTTTCTGTGATTGAAGAAATTACTCCTTTACTTGATGATGATGCCTCATCCGAAGAAGTCAGGTTGAGGAATTGGCAGTTACATTATGGCTTACGGTCCTTTTATTACGGTTCAATGAAGGATTCACCGCCGCAGAATACCGCCTCAAAGCCATGAATATAGTGATTGAGAACTTTGAGAACAATACCTCAACAGCTGCCAAACAATATATGTCTGGTGGCGGTCATGTAATGAAAGCGGGTGATTTTACCCAAAGTAAGGAGCTGTTCAATCATGCATTGGCTATTATGGAGGATACCCCGGAGAACTATATTTATCCAATGCACACAATTTATTTAGATATGGCTTTAATGGCGATTCTTCAGAATGATGATCAAGCCTATTTAGAATATTCTCAAAAAATGCATGCGACAGGCTTTCAACCCAAAGCCGGCAACTCTCAGAATTTAATGGTCTGGATGGATGCCATTTGGGCCATCAAGCAAGGGCAGGGTGACAGAAAAAATCTCATTGAATCGCTGACCATACAGTTAACCAGAGAAGACGGGATACCAGAATACAATCAACTGTATTTGATATTAGCCCAAGCAACTTTGAGTTTCTATCAAAAAGATTATCAACAAGCCCAACACTTCAATGAGTTGGCACTGGCGTATTGGGAAAAATTACCCAGACATTATCTGCATTTTAAATACTATGCAGAACAATTAGATAAAAAAATTAAAAATAGTTGACCCTTTTATACCTAGAATTTCGGTAGTTAATTAAAGATAAATTTTATTAACATAACTAGAAGGGTTAACTATGAAAAAATCAATCATAAGTTTCATGCTTTTTGGCAGTACGCAACTACTGGCAGGTGGTGCTCCATATTTAACCGTCGGTGCTGATCAAGCATGTGACTTTTCGACCATTCAGGCTGCTTTAGACAGTGGCGCCAGTGATACCATTCGGGTTGCCAGTAATAAAAACTACTTTGAAACTCTTGAGTTGGTTAACGCATCAAAAACAATTGTCGGAGGTTATGCAGATTGCACTCAGGCGGGCTTTAATATTACAGACTTGTCCAGACCAATCATAACTGGTAACGGCTCTGACAGTGTGCTTTTACTACAGGGCTTGAATAACCCGGACTTTTCTGTAACCTTAAGAAACCTGGTATTTGCCAATGGTATAAATGGTGTTAGGGTAGAATCTGAACAAGGATCTTCAGTCCAGGTAGTTCTCGATAATATATGGACCACCAATAACAGCGGAACAGGAATTTCTGTGGGTAATTTTAATGTCGGTGCTGCAACAGTACATGTTAAAGACAGTCAAATTGAATTTAACTCCGGTGGTGGTATTGAGTGTACAGGGGAAGATCTAAAAGTGAGAGTTGGTGGTAGTACAACCATTAATAACAACTCCAACTCAGGGTCAGGAGGTGGGCTGCGCATTACCAATGGTTGTGATGTGCAGATATTCTCTCCTACAGTGATTAAAAATAATCAATCTAGCTTGAGTGGAGGAGGTTTGTATGCTAGCAATGCCAATGCGACGGTTTTTGGTTTAGGTTCCTTTTGTGAAAATGCTATATGTTTTGGGGATTGGGATTCTCCAGTAACTTTTGAAGAAAATCAAGCTTCTAGGGGAGCTGCTGTCTATGTGGAAAATGCAAACGGCAACCTCGATATGGTTAATGCCTTGCTAACCGACAATGCTGCAAGTGCTCTTGGAGGAGCTCTGGGCGTGGCTAATGGTGCTTCCGCACAGGTATTTGGCTATACGGAGCCAAATAATCCATGTTGGTCTCCAGGGTCATGCATGCAAATTAATGCGAACACTGCAAATTTTGGTGGGGCGGTGTATGTCACTGGGGCTGATAGCTCATTTTTGTTGACTGCTGGAAAAGTGTCGGAAAATTCTGCTAATCAAGGTGTGGCATTTGGTATTGATGGTGTTAACAGTACTTTGACCGTTTCTGATTCTATGTTGGTTGATAATGGTCAACAAGGAAATGGAACTTATGATGACAATAATCTGGTTTACCTCAATAATGTAGGTATTGTTTCAGGTACTGGTTTGATTTTAGACCGAGTAACAATCGCGGGTAATAATCTGACACAAGCTGTGCTTGAGAATAATAATGGTGGTAGTTTGGATGTTTATTCATCAATCATATTAGATCAGCAAAATGTATATTCAGAGATTCCTGGAAATTCCAGCAGTCACTTTGAATGTATGATTGCCCATGAGAACAGTAGTTATTCTGCTGGAGGAACAGTAACGGTTGTTAATCCTCTAGTTGAGCCAGTTTTTGTCAATCCTCAAGGTGGCAATTATCACTTACATGTGAACTCTCCTGCCATTGATTATTGCTACGACGCCTCCGGGAATTCTACCACGGATATTGACTACGATGACCGTGGAGTGGACAATCCTGATATAGATAATTTACATGGAACATATGATTTGGGTGCTGATGAGTTTAACATCAACAATGACATCATTTTTAAAAATGGATTTGAACAAAATTAATGCACAGAAATCATGTGAAAGTAAAAATGCCGACCGAAAGTCGGCATTCAGACTAATGACAAACCCCGCTTTTTTGTGGGGTTTGTTTTTTTTAACAGCACACTTGGTATTGATGCTTACAAGTTTGTAAGGAAAAAAGATATAGTTAATCCACAAGGTTTTGACTCAAATAATTTTCTGATGTTTGACTTGGGATTGTTTTAATCGTTGTTTTGAGGTTTTGTCTTTTCAGGCTGCCATTAATGCCATTTTCTTGATGTTTTGAGCACTGGCCACCATCAGACATTGTGCTTTTACTTTGTTGCGTCCTCTGAATCGAGCATAACGATACTTATGCAGTTCTGTGGTCTAAATAAAATAAGCCTTTAGGTTTGCCATCCCTAACCATATACCCCGAGTCCGGGTCAGTGGTGCTTTGTTTGATGTTTTTTGTTTCAGCCTTTTGAACTTTTGGCCTTAGTGGCTTTTTTCCATGGGCTTTGCGATCCTCCTCTACCGATTGCTCTAATGTGTTGATGTAGTCTTTGCTGTTGACCAATACATCTTTTTTGACCCATTTGCCTTT
>JAGRJR010000172.1 GCA_020442635.1 Lysobacterales bacterium | reverse complement strand
TTCATAATACTTATTGAGGATCAATTCATATTCGTCACCCCCTTCAGGTGTAAACCAATATTTAATATTTTTAACAATCTTCACTACTTTTTTCCCTTTCTCACGAATCAGTAGATATCCATATACAATAAAAATGACTTATCAAGCATCATTATTCACAATGAATAAATATTTTTCTTGGAAACTCGGTATCATCTACCCAAACACTAACATTTGTCTGAATATCATTGACTAATGCTTTTAGAACGCCTTCTTCCTCGCTGGTTGAAACCACTACATTTTTATTTGGTGTTTCGATAGTTCCCTTAAAAACCATAATAGCTTTTATGTCTTTATTCGCCATATTTTTTGATAATTCAATAGTTGCTTTACCCTCAACGTCTGGCAATGTTGCTATTGAAATACATGTGTCATTATATGAAACCAGTTCAGTTTCAATATATGCTGGTATTTCGACTTGTGAATTGTCATAGTCATACACAAAAATAATGGCATTTGGAATATAGATATCAATTTTCATTTATTTTTCGAACTCAATGATTTGTTGCAGCTTTTTTTAAATCATACCTAGCATACTAACCTAGCAAAGATTTCAGTCGTTCCATAAGCAGGTTGACTTCCCTCATGTGGTCAAAATCATATTCGTTATCAGGGTCTAACCACCATTTGCGCATATTGTGGTAGCTTTTGTTGTTCAAAACCACTTGTACGGCTTCTATAGCCAATTTCAATATATCCTTGTCCAATGGTTTCTTTCCTAAAAAGTCCAAGATGTATCTAACCGTTTCGTCATCATCTTCCATTGGTCGAGGCTCACAACCACCCCACAAAGCCACAACTTCACCAGCAGCCAGGGCTTCTTCAACAGGGCCATATTCTTCGTCTAAATAACGGCCAGAATAATACTCATCTTTCAAATCCTCTTCCCATTTTTTAAGCCATTCACCTGCAGGAAGCTGATTGTAGCGTGGATTATTGACAGGTGGTGGTGAATCAGCTTGATAACTTCTAATAAGTTTATCTATGAAATTATCAATTTTTTCACGCGACCATGGTTTTTTATCAGTGTCGTCATATTTAGCAATATCACTAAATGCTTTTTTAAATCTTCTTTTGATATTTCTACTGGTACATTCTTCCAGCCAGTCAAATGCAGTATCATTATCAAATGTACCTTCACCGTAGTATGCCATTATTTCTTACCTCGTCTGCCACCAGAGCAACAATTGCCTTTTCTTCTGGGCCATTTATAGTTTGGATTGTGAGCTTTGTTTAACCTCGGTTTTATTTCTCATTCCAACAAGTAATATTGTTTCTTGAACTGTTGATAATTTTGTAACGACAAATCACCTAGCTCTTCATTTACCATCAGTAACTCAACAAAAATAGTTTCTACTCCATTATTGTTTAAAATCAGCGAATCGGGCGAAAACCATACACCAGAATCAGCGACAAAATTGTGATATTCCTTCGGCAACCCATCCACTAATTTATTTGCACTAATATCTATAACTTCTTGAGGGTATATTGGCTTATTGTCCTTTTTCATGGCATAAAACACACCATATAGAAGTTCTTCAAACTTGAAATCTTTCCACTTAATTCCCAATGTTAAAATAAGTTCTTGTCTGATCGTAGCGTTGATCTCCGGTACAAAAAATTCATACAAACTAACTCCAGAGGTTATATATGAAACCATATTTTTCTCAGGGTAGTCTTCGTATACATTGATTTTAATTGGTGGCCTTTTAAACAAACTAAATGGTTTTTTTATAATACTTCGAGACGGCACACCAATATTTTCATGAAATTTATTTAGTGTCAAAATTTGATTTTCATTGAAGTTTTTCATTTTATTTTTTTCTTCTATTACCAAGTTTGCCTCCCATACTAAAAACGAGGACACACACCCCAATCAATAATTTCCTACAAGTCTATCAGAAAATTGCCACAGAATTTGTGACTTAAAATGCTCAAAATACAGTTTTTACATGGAGTTTTGTATGACTGTAGCAAGAAAACAGCAAATTTGTATCGAGGAAACACCTTATTACCATGTGGTAAGCCGATGTGTCCGGAGAGCTTTCCTTTGTGGTGAAGATTCAGTATCTGGTAAGAATTTTGAGCACCGAAGAAAGTGGCTCGTTGACCGCATTAAATTCGTTACCTCAATCTTCGATATTGATGTCTGTTCCTATGCAATTATGTCAAACCACTTTCACATCGTTTTAAGAGTTGGAGATACGTCAGAATGGCCAGCCAATCGGGTGCTCATGGCATGGCAAACTTTATATTCACTGCCCCTACTCTGTGACCGATACCTCAAAGGTGAAATCAACACAGAGGCTGAACTGAAAAAGGTCAAGGAATATGTCGCTGAATACCGTTCAAGATTGATGTCTATATCATGGTACATGAAGTCAATCAATGAATACGTGGCACGCATGGCCAATACAGAAGATAAGTGTACTGGTCACTTTTGGGAGTCACGCTTCAAAAGCCAAGCATTGCTTGATGAACGGGCGCTTTTGACCTGCATGGCATACGTGGATTTAAACCCTATTCGTGCAGGAATGGCAAAGGCTTTAAAAGACTCTGACTTCACTTCAATCCAGGAACGAATAGAACAACAGTCAACCTGGCTTTCAGGCTTCGGCAAGGGTGAAAATGACCTGCCTTTTTACCTTTCAAGTTACATTGACTTAGTAGATGAAACTGGCAGATGTATTCGTGATGATAAAAAGGGTTTTATTTCAGCAAAAACAACCAAAACCATTGATCAGATTGGGATCAATCCTGAATCCTGGATTGATGAATTAAAGGGCTTCAAATCCATCGGATTCTCCGCTGTTGGAACCGCCGAACAGCTCAAGGAATTTTCACAAAAAACCAAGCGTAAATGGACGCTTGGAATCACTCTTAAACCACAACTAGAATAGTCTAGTCCAAACAGTTAAAACCTACTTCGCCATCAGACGACACCACCCAACTCGGCTTGAATCTGGCAAATTCCTGAAATTTATAGCAAATCACCCAGCCATCAAGCAAAACGTTCAAAATCAACTTTAAATTCCAATCAAATTCACCAAATCCAAGGCTGATTTTGTTGATTTCAGCTCTCTATTCTCTCTATTCTATGCCTGTCCAATATTACCCTCTGTTGGAACCGCCGAACAGCTCAAGGAATTTTCACAAAAAACCAAGCGTAAATGGACGCTTGGAATCACTCTTAAA
>JAGRJR010000171.1 GCA_020442635.1 Lysobacterales bacterium | reverse complement strand
TGATGATAATTTCACCATAGAGATGACTTAATTTTGCGGCGGACAAAAAAACCAGAGGGTTAGTTGGAAACTAGTCCATTAAAGTGAAAACTAAAATAAGGTGTTAGAAATTAAATTTAACATAATATATATTATGCGCATATAATTGAGCCGAAGACTTTCGCGACTTAAGTTTTAGATTAAACAAAGTAATACTTCCTTACTATCAATAAATGATTTAAGCATCTTTGTATTTTAATTTATCTGTCAACCAGAATAATTATCATTTTTTTAAATTCAAAAGCTTGCTATTCAACCAAATGGCTAAACTTTGTTTTTGTTGGTCATTGCAAATCAAATAGTAAGGGTTACCTGAAATATGGCTTTTGGTGGCTGTGTAATTGATAAAATCTTGAGCAGAGTTTATTTTCTTTTTATAGTACGATTGTTTATTACTGATGTGTTCAAGCGCCTTGTTTGCTGAATAAACTTTACCATTTCTTTCAAATTGACAATTTGAACTCAAAATTTCTTGCTTCAAAAAGTTGATTTTATCCGTTTCAGGTTCTGTTATTTCTGCCGCTCCAACAGCCCTAATCACAAAAAAAACAAGGAAAATCAAGATTAGCAATATTCTTTGTTTTTGATTGATGCTGATATTTAAAGTTTTATTGTTCATTCTGCTAATTTGTATTTTTCGTTGTTGTATGACCAGCTTGCAAATTGTGCGTGAGCCAATGCTGTATTATCAGGAGATAAACTTCGAGTTGTATCAGGCTGTCCATCTTTTATTTGATATTGAACGGCTTTTTTATCAGGTTGTAGTATGACGATACTTTCTTGAGTTAAATAGGCCTGATTATTAGCATATTGCATGATTGCCCTACCCTTATAGTTACTATCAACTTGCGTTAAATCTCTACCTATCATAGGCGTAGGAGAATCGATTCCAAGCAAACTCAGTAAAGTAGGAGCCAAATCAATTTGACTGACCAAACTTTCATCAATTTTGTTTTCAACTCCTTTACCAACGATAAACCCCGGTATGTGAAATCTATTGACTGGCACCAAATCATCACCCATAACTCTGGCATCATGATCAGCTACAACCATTACAATTGAATTTTCGAAGTAGCCTTTTTGGTCAAGATTATTGAGAAATTGGCCCAATGCATAATCAGCATATTTAACGGCATTGTTCACAGTTGCTTTTTCTTGATCGTATAATTCAATTTTATTATCAGGAAATTCAAAGGGAGTATGATTACTTGATGAAAACACCAACATAAATTGAGGCTGTTTATTTGCACTATCAAGTAAATGAATGGCTTTGTTAAATAAATCCTCGTCAGATACACCCCAATTTCCTACAAATTGTGGATTTTTATAATCTGATTGATCAACAGCTTGATGAAAGCCATTACCGTAAAAAAAGCCTTTCATATTGTCAAAGTGACTTTCACCACCATAAACAAAAGTATTCAAATACCCATTGTCTTCTAAAGTCTCGGCTATGGTGTAAAAATTGGATTGTGCTTTGGGCAATTTTAAAACGGATCTTGCAGGAGAAGGAAGAAATCCGGTAGTTATGGCCTCTAAGCCACGAGCTGACCTGGTGCCAGTTGCATACAAATTTTTAAAAAACCAGCTTTTATCTTTAAAACTGTCAATTGAGGGGGTTAATGGTTTTCCTCCAAGAGAGCCAACAAACTGTGCCCCTAAACTCTCTTCGACTATGATTATTAGATTTAATCCTTCGTTATTCTTGCTGGCTGGTTTGGTATGCAAAGTGGGCAGATTTACTATATTTGGCACAATCATGTCATAAGCTATGCTTAAGTCATTGAATATTATTACTTTTCTAAATTCACTTTTCTAGATTTACCACTCTCAGCTCTGACTTTATTTTCAGTTTGTACATAAACAGTATCGGTAGTAGCCATGCTAGCATGCCCCAAATCTTCAGACAGGTCCTTTAGAGCACGCCCACGCTCAATCTCCATGCTCGCTCCTGTGTGCCTCAACCAGTGAGTTGTGGCTTCTTTAAGCTTTCTGGCCTCACTGGGGCTCACAGCTTTACTCATTACTTTATATGCTTGATCAAATGTGTCCTGGACCAATCTCCTTAAATGACGTGAAGACATTCCACCTTGTCCACGTATTTTTTCGATAAGGACTGACTTGTCATTGCTATCGGGTAGGGGAGTAAGGTTTCGTGATTCTCGGTACCTTCTTAAGAACTTTAGAAAATCTGGGGGTACAGTTATATCTCTTATTTTACGACCCTTCCCATATACACGAAGCCACCAGTTTTTAGTCGAATCTTCCCAAAAATGAGCCATCTCTGGAGACCATTCCTTACGTTCTGATAGCTCAGATATTCTAAGAAAAAGTACTTTCAATGAAGCAATGATAAATAAGTTACGCTCGTACAACGGATTTTCATTGGCCATATTCACTGCTGTATCCAAAACGAACTGCCACTGATCTTCTGTAAGACGTTTTGGCTCTTTAATTTGAGACTCTGTTATGAAGTGTTTACAGTCTTTCTTGGCGATTTGAGCAGGATTACCTAGTACTAATTCTTCACCCATTAAATAATTAAAAAATGAAATAATTCCCGTAAATGTAGATGCTAATGTTTGTTGTGAGGGTTTGTATTTCTTTTTTGATATTTCTTTATCTCTCTGGCTCTTAGGCGCTTGCAACTTGTATGGGCGCCAGGACTTACTTGATTTAAAGAAACCATCATCCCAAGTAAACTTATCGTGGTTGTGGGCAGCTATCCATGATGCTGGTGGCTTCCAACAAAAATCAGCGTACTCTAGAACGTCAGATTTTTTGAATGTATCTATTGGTTTTTCTTTAATCAGTATGGTCCATAACAAAAACCTTTCTGTTTCATTCCTGAATCTTGTGTAAGTGTGTTCAGATTTATTTCGACCTATGTACTCAAGAAACATCTGGCCCCAGCTGTAATGTTGTCGTTGCCAATCGCTCATTTCTTCTAATTGTGATTTCAGTTGGGGGTAATCAGACAATGAAATTTCTTTTAATTCACTGTACACAGGATACAAAGGGAATGGTTTTTTGATGGCCATATGGTGAATATCTAATCTAAAGTGGCATTATATATGGGTTGCTTCATTATGTCCAATACTAAAGGGTATCGGATATAAAAGGATTTTTTCTGTACTATTCACAGAATTTTTAGTACTCTATTATTTTACAAATAGATACATGACTAAATGAGTAAACAA
>JAGRJR010000170.1 GCA_020442635.1 Lysobacterales bacterium | reverse complement strand
GCTGTTGAAGGAAGTCCAGCTCCAGCCCCGGTACCTGATCCCGTAGCTACCGAAGCACCCCAAGGCGTAGGATCTCCTTGATTGCCAACATAAGTACCTTCAAACATATATACATCCATGGTAAAATTACCAGACTGTGGCGTATTCATATCAAAAGTTGACACTTCAATATCTGAAGCTCCCACGGTAATGTCAAAATATACAGCTCCTCCTGGGTCACCACCGTTTCCACCAGCGTAAAGCGTAGCTAAACTACCGGGAGTACAGCCGCCACCGCCGCCAATAGGTTCGCAATTACCAGAAACAGTATAAACAGTATTCCACATATCGTCAGCAGGTAGCGTTGAATTCCATCCACTATTTGCGACATCATAATGTACCCTATAATCAGTTCCAGGGTTAGGAATACTCGTTGTTTCCCAATAAGCATCTGATGTAGGATCTACGGGATTTGGAGTTTCAACACCTATCCAATAAACAGTTTCAGAACCAGAAGTTCCATTAAGCATTACTGTTGGCGCGATGTCCAACACAATTGAAAGCACATCTCTACCAAATGCAGTACCAATTACCGTGGAAGATGTAGGGACAATTGTCATAATTGAACCAATCATCGTACCCGGCATACCACCGGCATCTTCATAAAAGCCAACATCTATAGAATTGAAACCTCCATTGTTAATCATATTTATTGTAAGTTGATCTACTTCGAAGTCAGTATCGGCAGCTACGATTATTTCGTCTGCAATTTCAACAGTGTTGTTGGTATTTCCGTATCCATTTTCAAAGCCGTTGCTCACATCAGATTGTGAACAAGCAGAACCACCACCGCCTCCGCCGGTACCTTCAATTGCAAGTATACCTACTTCAGCACAATTAGAATTTATTGAACCCAACTGGGTTACTGTACCTGTAGCAGTATCTACAGAGCAAAATTGATTTACACCACCACCAATATAAGCAGCCATATACAAAACTCCTGAGTCTGGGTCAAAATCTGCATCTTGAGCAAAGCTGATGTCAATTCCAAGAGGCCCAACCAAAGTGCCTGCACCTGTATTTAAATCAATTGAGTAAAGGTTATCATCACCTATATCAGCCATAAACGCGTTTCCAGCATTGTCAATTGCCAGCCAAATTCCTAAGGGATTTCCTGAATCTCCAATAGCAGTCAAGGTTCCTGTTGCTAAATCTACAGAATATATGGTTGTAACTACCCCATCAGTACTTGATGCGTACATAGTTCCATCTGCTTCATTCCAAGCCAAGCCAGAAGGAGTGTGTGCTGCTGCAAGATTTGTAAGAGGCCCAACTGTAGTTTCAGCCCCACTTGCAGTATCAATAGTAACTAACGAAAGGGTCCCAAAGTTTAGACCGTATAGTGTATTCGTATCATCAAAATCACCGGCAAAAATACTTGAAGTATTTGTAGCTATAGGGTCTATATTATAAGGTCCAGGCAATGAAAAACTTCCAAAATCATTTCCGCAAGAAGCTCTTAAATTAAGTGCATAAACCGTTGGGTCTGCACCACCGCCACCGCCACCGGCAGTAACAATTTCTACATCCCAACCACCATAATCAACTACTGAAGAAGCATGGAAGAAGAAAAAGAAATTTCCTGAGGCTGCAGTAAAAGTTGAAGATCCGTGGGAAGCAATCATGTCTGCTAGTGTAATATCATCTTCATTTGCTCCGCCAGGACCATTATCATATAGCTTGGTACCAGTTGCATCAGTTCCATCATAGATTCTTAAATAATCAAAATTGGAAAAAACACTAAAAAATTGAAAATCAATCTCACTTACTCCCGCTAAAGTGGTTTGTGTATCGCAGTTACAGTTTGGATAATTTCCCGGAGTGCCACCGGTACTGCTTCCCCCTGGTCCTCCTGGATCAAAAAAGTGATCGCCAGCATCTGGAGTAAAGGTTTCCGTAGCACCCGCAGTAGGGATAATATCGGCTTGAGGCGCCCTATTTTGGATCATAACCGACGGGGTTCTATTTACAGGCAAATTGGCTTGATATTGCTCATTAGCCAATATTTCCGCTTCATCCTCAGCAGTTAGCGTAGTAGGAGCTAAAAATAAAGGCGCTTGTTTATAAGCCGGTCTGTTTTCAGTAGAATAATCAATCCCAGTTGAATTACCAAACTTATCTGTATGGCCTGATGCGACAAATAAAGGAGTGTATTGCGTTTTTTTTGCAGCCTCACTCTTAAATGATCTGGGGTTTATAGGCTCAGCCGCTGAGGCTAATGCAATATTTTTGCCATTACCGCTTAAAACCTGACTCGATTTAACAGGTTTTTGGTTGTTGAAATAGGAATGCAGTAATTGCTGTTCTTCTTTTGTAAAATATTCAGATAGAGAACCGCTCTGGCTTCCCAGATTCTGATATCTCACCAGCAACTCTTGAACCGAAGCGGTGGGTTTTTTCTGTACCTCTATCGTCGTCCCCGAATCGGACTTTGAAGAAGAGGGCTGGGTAGATTGCGCACTGATGGTAAGCGAGAGCAAACCGACGAAACACCCAATAATAGTACTTCTTTTCATAATTTGATAAATTTTAGTTAATAATCCTCTAAAAGTATCTAAAAAAATGTTAATATCAAACAATTACCATAACTACTTTATGGTTTGTCAAAAAAAAAAATCCCACCCAAATAACTGGGCAGGATTTAAACTTTTTATTATATTATTGAATATTATTTTTTCCCCACAAATGCTTCCATTACGCCATCACTAACACCCATATTGGAAAAACCGCCATCGTTGTATAAATTTTGAAGTGTTACACGCTTGGTAAGATCACTAAACATTGCGATTGTATAATTTGCACAATCTAATGCCGTGGCATTACCCAAAGGAGACATTTTATCGGCATAACTTATAAAGCCGTCAAAACCTTTCACTCCCTGCCCTGCTGTAGTTGGTGTTGGCGATTGCGAAATGGTGTTTACGCGAACTTTTTTATCCCTTCCAAAGAAATATCCAAAACTACGCGCTATGCTCTCCAAATAGGCTTTGTTATCAGCCATATCATTATAATCTGGAAAGACGCGTTGTGAAGCCATGTAGGTAAGCGCAATAATGCTCCCCCATTCATTCATCGCATCTTTTTGATAGAGCACTTGCATGGTTTTGTGAAAGGAGCCAGCAGAAATATCCCAACCCTTATGTGTAAAATCATAATTCTGATTGGTATAATGATTTCCTTTTCGAACATTTACAGACATGCCGATGGAATGTAGTATGAAATCCAATTT
>JAGRJR010000016.1 GCA_020442635.1 Lysobacterales bacterium | reverse complement strand
TGTGATCCTGCTCCACCCGTGGGCGATCCTGACATCATCTGGTTTAACGGCTTCCAATGTGTGCAAGCTTCACCATAAAAGTCAAGATTTAATCTAGAAGTAAAAAACCCGGCTATTAAAGTCGGGTTTTTTTATATTTCAGCATTTCATAATGAATGACTAAACAGAAAAGGTGGCATAGTCTTCAACTCTGAGAGCCGTTAACTGACCTCCCCATACCCTACCGCTGTCAAGACAGGTGACATTTTGGTCTTGGTAATAACCTAAAGCCGACCAATGGCCAAAAACAATGTGTTTATTTAAACTATTAACAGATGGGAAAGCAAACCATGGATACAAGGTTTTAATTTTAGGAATTCTTCGATTTTCAGTAAAATTCAAACTACCATTCTTTTTTACAAAGCGCATGCGCGTGCAGGCATTGATAACAAATCTCAATCTGTCCTCTTGGGCTAAATCATTTGACCATTTTTTTGGTGTATTACCATACATGGTCGAAAAAAACTGCTGTGGATTTTGCTGCATAAATACTTCTGTTGTATTCGCTAGTTTTTTGAATGTCTCTAAATTCCAAAAAGGATAAATACCTGCATGAACTACCAAGATATTTGTTAATTCTATAAACAAGGGTCTTTCCAACAGCCATTTCATGAGTAAAGTTGAATCTGAAGCTTTAAAAATAGTGTTAAACTCTTTATTAGCCCCCAACTTTTTCTTGCTGTAGTATTTGTTTAACAAGCTTAAATCATGGTTTCCAAGTACACTGTTACAACAATATTGGTGCGCGTATACCCAACGTAAAACATCAAGTGAACGACCACCCCTATTAACCAAAAAAAAAAAAAAAAATAAATGATCTTGGTTTGAGTTAAATTTAATAACATTCAACAAATTCATCAATGGTTCAAAGCAACCCTGAACATCACCAATGACATAAGTTGACATCAATAAACTCCAAATTTATTTCGGTATTGTGCCACGCGCTCCAGATTTTCATGGTCACCTTGTAAGTAGTCAAACAATGAGTCCAGATTGGCAATACTTATTGTTTTAAGTTGATAGGCTTCTTGTAACTCTTGCATGGCTGATAATGCACCCTTCCCTTTCTCCTGACGATCTAGAGCTACAGCAATACCAACTACCTGTGCACTTTGTGCATTGATGATGTCAATAGACTCTCTGACTGAAGTACCTGCCGAGACCACATCATCAACGATAAGCACGTTACCTTGAATAGGTGCACCTATTAACACCCCTCCTTCTCCATGATCTTTTTGTTCTTTTCGATTAAAGGCTATGGGAATATTTTCACCATATAATTGGAACCAAGCCACCGCAATGGCTGTTGCCAGTGGAATACCTTTATAAGCCGGCCCATAAAGCATATCAAATGTCAAACCAGAGTCTTTGATGGTACGTGCATAATATTCACCCAATAAAGACATTGAACGGCCATCATCGAACAAGCCGGCATTGAAAAAATACGGGCTGATCCGGCCAGATTTGAGGGTAAAATCTCCAAATTTCAAAACATTTTTGTTAATGGCTAAAGCCAAAAAATCGTGGGCAATACTCATTGGAATTTTTATTTTTAACTGAGTTGTTATCTTCTGGTAAGTGGTGGTTTTTTTCAAGTACTCAAGTGTTATAATTTGGCGTTTTTAAGTGGCCACGCTCATGAAAATAATCACCCTTAATGCCAATGGTATACGTGCTGCCGAACGAAAAGGATTGTTTAACTGGTTCAAAAATCAGCAAGCTGATGTACTTTGTATTCAGGAAACCAAGGCGCATCTAAACCAACTCGATCCACAAGTCTTTATTCCGCAAGGCTATCATTTTTATCAAGCTGATGCACAGAAAAAAGGATATTCAGGTGTTTCTATTTATTCCAAGACACAACCTGAAAAAGTAAATTATGGGATTGGCTGGGAACCTTTTGACTCTGAAGGTCGGTGGATTGAAATTGATTTGGGACATGTGGTAGTCATTTCACTATACTTACCTTCAGGTTCTGCCAAGGAAGAAAGACAGGATTTTAAATATATTTGCATGGAAAAACTTGAGCCTGTATTACACAGATTAATCCAATCTGGGAAACCATTCATTGTTTGTGGCGACTGGAACATTGCCCACAAAAAAATAGACATCAAAAACTGGCGAGGTAATTTGAAAAATTCCGGTTTCTTACCAGAGGAGCGCGCCTGGATGACCAAATTATTCGAAGAATTTGGTTTGGTTGATGCATTTAGAGTCGTTGAACCTGGTGAACATCAGTATTCCTGGTGGTCAAACCGAGGACAAGCCTGGGCTAATAATACCGGTTGGAGAATTGATTATCACATCACTTCACCTTGTTTAAAAGATAAAATAAAATCCGCCCATATTTATAAGGACGAAAGATTTTCAGACCACGCACCAGTCATTATTGAATATGTGTCATTAGCTTAATACTGGTCATTATGACCAAGGTCATCTATTAAGCTTGATTCGTCCCAAGCCGTATCTTTATTGAGTCTGTGTTGTTTGGCGTGTTGGTCATTAGATAAAACCATGCCGAGACTATTAAGTTGTTCCTGAACATTCAACACAAATACTTTTTCATCTTTATCAAAATAAGATTTAGCCATTTGTCGAACCAATCTTTCATCTTCAAGCTGATAACGCAGCTTCGATCGCTTGGCCTGATAGGCACGCAACCCTAAACTTCTCAGCACAGCTTCTCCCATACTGGCCGATGATTCGAAAGTTTCACGATAGATATGCTTAATTCCCAGTTGGTGTAAATGATAGGCAATGATGCGGTCTTTGGCTCGGACAAAGAGTTCCAAGTTAGGATAGTGTTTACTTAAAAATTCTGCCAGTTGTAAAACCTTGTCAGAATCATCCATGGCTAAAACCATACATTTAGCTTCTTCAATTCCTGCAGATTGGAGTAAATCCATGCGCATGGCATCACCAAAGAATACTTTCCAACCATATTTTCTTAACATTTCTATCCTGTTGGGATCATCATCCAAAGCTGTAACCGAAAATTGATTGTATTGCAGTAACCTTCCTACAATCTGACCGAAGCGACCTACCCCAGCGATAATCACTTGATTGTTTTCATTAATTTGATCAGCCGGTCTTTGTTCCTTACCCGTAGCTACTTGTCTAGGTAACATAACTTTCTCATAAAACAAAAACAACAAGGGTGTTAGCGCCATTGATAATGCCACAACAATGCGCAGAATATCGGCTAAACCCGGAGTTATCACACTTTGACCTACAGCAAGAGTCAACAAAACAAAAGCAAATTCGCCACCTTGAGCCAAAGCCAGACAGAACAAAGCATGTTCTATTTTCTTCAGCTTTAAAATTTTCCCTACTATGTAAAGCACCAGTATTTTGGTTACCATCAGTAACAAAGTTAAAGCAAGGATCAGGACAAAATCTTCTGCAAATAAAGAAAAATTAAAAGCTGCCCCAACCGTCATAAAAAACACCCCAAGCAGCAATCCTTTAAAGGGTTCAATATCGGCTTCAAGTTCATGTCGGTATTCGCTTTCACTGAGGATAACTCCAGCAATAAACACTCCCAAAGCAGGAGATAAACCGATCATAGACATTAAAGCTGCAATGGTGGTCACCAATCCCAAAGCTGCAGTGGTGAATATTTCTTTTTGTCTGGCACGCGCAATGTAATCAAACAAAGGATTGATAACAAAACGTGAGATGATATACACCAAAACAACGGCACTCATTACCGCCAAAGGTTTCAACCAATTAGGTAAATGTGCGGTTAAATCAATGCCATGACCAGCATGTGCCCATTCAGCTGGCGCCACTAACGCCAACAAGGGGATGATAGCCAGAATAGGTATAACAGCGATATCTTGGAAGAGTAATGCAGCAAAGGTTGCTTGCCCTCCAATGGTTTTTTGCCAACCTTTTTCTTCCAAAGTAGACATGATTATGGCGGTTGACGACAGAGCCATAATCAAACCAATGGCCAAACCTGTCTGCCAGTTGAGTTCAAAGAGGAAAATAGACAGAAACATGATACACAAGGCTGTCAAACTCACCTGTAAACCACCTGCACCCAAAATGGTGCTTTTCATTTTCCATAAATGGCTGGGTTGCATTTCAAGACCAATGATAAACAACATCAATACCACGCCAAATTCAGTGGCATGGTTCAACTGTTCCACTATATGGACTGAATCCATCTCCAACATAGGGGTGACTATGGTTAACAAAAGTCCGACTATAACGCCCGCAACCAAATAACCTAATACCGAACCCAGACTAATTTTTTTAGCCAGAGGAACCAATAAGACCCCCATGCCTAAAAACAAACTGGCGATAATAAAGGCTTCAGTCATTGTGTATTTCCAGAGTATCGTACCGTTGATTCATGGTGTTGAATGCATCACATTCCTGCTCACTGATATTGCCTTGGATTAATTCATTGAGTAAGTAGGCGTACCGTCCCGCTTGTTCAGACAGATAATCTTGCGTTAACCTTTGGTCGAAATTTCCAGCTTTGATTTTTAAGCCACTGTAGGTAATGAAAGGTGGTAGGTATTGCATGTTGCATAGCTTTGCTGTGAATTCAAAAGGTTTCAACAAATTACGGATGTTACGGTCTCCTTTGTAATTGACCACGTCACTGCCTGTCGAAATAGCAGAAATAAATTGTTTCCCCTCAAGTGCCCTTCCTTCTGTTCCATAAGCATAACCATGCTCAAGAACTAAATCCATCCATTCTTTTAAAATGGCTGGACTGGAAAACCAGTACAATGGATGCTGAAACACAATCACATCATGATCATTGAGAAGCTGCTGTTCATAGTGCACATCGATCAGGAAATCTGGATAGGCTTCGTATAAATCATGGAATGTAACAAATTCGGAATCTGGCAATGCCGCCAGCAGTGTTTTGTTAACTAATGAGGTCTGATAAACCGGATGAGCAAACAGAACCAGAACTTTATTCATGACTGGTTCTGTACTCAAAGATTGGTTGCATCAATAATCAGTCAGTGGCTTTATTGATGTCGTTGTAACGAGCTTTTGCGGACAATAAAGCCTCACGCAATTGCTCTTCGGTTTTTTGTAGTTCGACCACCGCACTTTCTCGCTTGGCCTTACCTTCTTCTGCAATACGTAAACTGTCGTCGATGGTTTCAATCAGTTTTTGGTTGGCTAATTTGACCACTTCTATATCAAAAACGCCACGCTCCATTTGTTCACGAACCTTGCGGTTAGCCATTTTCAGATTTTCTGCATTGGCAGCCAGCATCTCGTTGGTCAAATCTGTCGCATCCTTGATGGTATCAGAAGCTTGTTCCGAGCGCCAAATGGTGACAGTTTGTGCCAGCTGTTGTCGCCACAAAGGAACTGTGTTGGCAATTGTTGAATTGATTTTATTGATCAAACCTTTGTCATTCTCCTGAACCAAACGAATGCTGGGCAAGCTCTGTAATGTAACTTGTCGAGTTAAACGCAGATCGTGCACACGACGTTCCAAATCGGCAGTAGAGGATCGAATGTCACGTAGTTTTTGAGCCAGTAACATGTCATCACTGCCTTCAGCTTCTTTTTCCATCGCTGGAATCACTTCATTGTGCAATTGATTGATTTTTTCCTCACCTGCTTTGATGTAATCCTCTAAAGTATGAAAGTACTCCAGGTTTGCCACATATAAACGATCCAGACTGGTAATGTCCTTTAACAGTGTGGTTTTGTGGGCTTCCAATTTATTTGTGATAGCATCAATCTGTTTACGAACTTCTTCATATTTTTGCAAAAACTTCACCAAAGGTTTGGCTTTGCCAAACAAGCGTGCAAAAAAACCTGGTTTTTTGTTGGGATCCAGCTCATCAATGTCAAACCCACGTATGGTGGCAACCATCTCATTCAAAGCCTCACCAGAACGTCCCAAATCTTTATTCTTAACGCCCTCCAACATTTTGTCAGAAATTTCTGTGACTTTTTCCTGGGCTTTGCTGCCGAAAAAGATGACTGAATTGGCATCTGAAATATCAATTTCATTCATTAAAGCATCAATGCGAGCCTTTTCTTCACCATCTACATCTTTATATGGCACCATTTCTTCCGTAACGCCTGGAACCAACTCACCTTGAATTGTTCCGCTAACTAATTCAGTTTCTGTTTTTGTTTCTTGATCGCTCATTTTCTTACCTATCAATTAATGCCTTGTTTTTCCATCAAAGTATTCAAAACTTCAATGTCCACATCCAAATCAAACACTCGATTTTCTAATAATTTTTTGTTCTGTTCATCAAACACTTGGTCGATGTTTTGTAATACTTTTTTAAAATTTTGTTCCAATGAAGCATCTTCTACCAGCTTATGGGTTTCGGCATACCTTTGAATGACACTTTCTGTAGCCCCTAAATAAGAATGCAAAAAACGACGAGCTTGCGGAATTTTTTCTGGATGATTCACCAGGGTGTCAACCACATCACGACTGGTTTTAACAATTCGGTCTAAATAACCTGACAGTTCACGGTTGGCTATGTGTTTATTTGCTTGTTCTATATTGACGATTGATTGTTCACTCAACGCTAAAATTTCTTTGGAATCCTGATCTCTGACAGCTCCAAATGAAGACGAAGTGACTTCATCAAGCCCATACCATAGTATCGACCCTAAAACAGCACCGATGCCGTAGGCAATCGATTCAAATAACCCCAATCCGGCGACAAACCAAGAACCTATAAACGAACAGGCACCCAAGGTCAATGATGATAACATCATCAAAGGAAATGGTTTTTTTATCACAAATTTACGCTGGCGATAGTGGTATTTATTGTGACGGCCTTTACTCATCCACGTGGCAGACAACAGTGAACCAAAAAAAACCGCGCCACTGGTTAGAAATTTAAACAAACTTCCTTGAGCCAACTGAAACAGTGATGCCGCTAGAAATAAAATTGAAAACACGTATAACAACCAAGCAGTCGACTGAAACCGTATAATAGATTTTTGAGCTTTTTCTCTGTATTTAACTGGCATCAAAACATACTCACTGCCACATAGCCCAAAGATAAGGTCATAAGACCAAAGCCAGCTAATTTTCTGATAAATTCAAGCATATTCATTTCAATATTTTAAATTTTAATAATTGCTGTTCATTCGAAAAATCCAACTCTCCAAAAGCTATTTCACCATCATCGTGTAACACCATTGATTCCCGGTGAATTCTGATAGGCTCGCTGGCACCTTGTCTTATCCATGAACCATTGGTACTTTCATCTGTGTATTTGAAATTACCTCCACTGTATTGAATGTCTCCATGGTATCTAGAAGCCATCAACATAGCAATTTGGATGTCACAATCATCACCTCGACCAATGGTTTTAGTGGGTGATTGATCGGTCATCATTTGTTGTTTACCATCCAACTCAAGTTGTAGTTGTGATTTTGATACAGGTATTTTGATGTCCAAAGCAGACGTCACTCTCGTCACTTGACTGGTGTCTTGCTGCCACAAAACTTCGACAATTTCCACTGGTAACAGTTTGCCTTTGACTTTAGTTTTACCCAGAGAGCGATGGGTCAAAAAAGGCGGCAAAATACAGGTCTTAAACGTAATCGAGTTGGTAATAATTTGGCCTTTCTTTGCATAGCCGGTCATCCTGGCAGCTATATTTACTGCATCGCCAAACACATCTCCATCTTCTTCTATCACATTACCGTAGTGAAATCCCACCCTTATAGCAATGGGATGATTGCCCAAAACAAAATTACCACTGACCGCATTTTGCATCTCAATGGCAGAAAGCAAGGCATGATTGGCTTTGGGGAATATGCACATAATTTCATCACCAATGGTTTTCACCAACTCTCCTTGGTGTTTTTTTGCTTCTTCAAGGAGTACATCCAACACTGAAGCAATGGCTGACCGAGCCGCTTCGTCACCGTGTTTTTCAAACAGTGTAGTACTCTCAGCAATGTCAGCAAATAATATGCAAAGTTCTGTCAATTCATACCTCAGATTCAATCAAAGCCGATAAAATAGTTTGCTCATTGGGTAATACCAATTTAGCAGCATCAGCCAATGGTGTAAATGTATCTGCTCCAGTGATCAGTTTCAAGTATCTATACTTCACAGCATGCTCAACCAGTATGGTAATCACACCTTCTCCGACACATGCAGAGCGACGACCTTCATCTACAATGATTATTCTATCAAATTTTTCTGCTTGTTTCTTGATTGCTTTTGCATTCAAAGGTTGTAACCAGCGTAAATCCATGACTTGAACGTCACTTTCATATTCAGTTTGGAAGGATTTTGCTGCCCGCAAGCTCATTAAAACACCATTACCATAGGTGATAATCAAGATGTCTTTGGCTTTATGTTGGTAGATTCTTGGAGAACCCAAAGGCGAATATTGTCCTGGTTCTGGATAGGGTTTATTCCAAAGACCATCGCCTTCTTCATACAAATCTTTTTGCATATACAGTGCTATAGGCTCAATAAACAAAGACACTCGTTGGTTTACTTTCGACAAAGCCGTCAATGTTCTCATCATGTTTACCGCATCATCACCTCGAGATGGGCAGGCCACAATCACACCAGGTATATCTCTTATAGCAGCGATGGAATTGTCATTATGAAAATGTCCACCAAACCCTTTCTGGTAACCTAAGCCGGCAATGCGAACTACCATTGGATTACTGAATTGTCCATTTGAAAAAAATTGTAAACTTGCAGCCTCTCCCCTGATTTGGTCACAAGCATTATGGAAATAAGCCAAATATTGAATTTCTGGAATAGGTAATAAGCCTAAAGAAGCATAACCTTGAGCCAAACCTAAAATGGTTTGTTCGTCCAGTAAAGTATTGAAAATGCGTTTGGCGCCAAATTTTTTATACAGTTGCTTGGTAATGGTATAGACACCGCCTTTTTGTGCCACATCTTCCCCGAATAACACCGTTTCTGGGTATTTAAGCATCAAATCCTGTAAGCCTCGATTGATTTGAATGGCCATATGTCTGGCCGGCTGATTTTCTGGCAATGCTTGATCACCACCAAATGAGTTTACTCGAACTTGCTCTGTTGTAGATCTGGCCGCTTCTGTATGTACTTTTTCACGATCAGTGGGTGCCAGTGGCTCTATCACAGCTGATAACGTGGTCAATTTACTATCATGGTGGGCTTTGTTGGCTTTGTCCATACATTCTTGGTGAATGTTGCGGTACATCCGCAGAATTTCATCAGCACTCATCAAACCATGGTTCATTACCGATGCTGCTGACTGCAATAATGGATCTTGTGCTTCAGCAGCTTCGAGTTCAGACATGTTACGGTATTCAATTTCAAAATCTGTACCAGCGTGACCCATTAAACGGGTTGTTTTCAAATGTAAAAATACCGGTTCTCTGGTTTGTCGACAATAATCCACTGCCCGTTTAACTTGCAAATAACCGTTTTCTAGATCCAGGCCATCTGCAAAAAAGTACTGTAAACCAGGGCGATATTTGAAATTTTCACTGATCCAGTTTTCAGGTGTTTTAACAGAAATTCCGATACCATTGTCTTCGCAAACAAACAATACTGGTGCTTTTAACCCTTGAAAAGACGCCCAACTGGCTGCATTAAATGCCCCTTGTGCTGTTGAATGGTTGGAACTGGCATCACCGAAATTACACAAAACAATCGAATCATCAGGAATGGGTAAGTCACCAGTGGTTCGTTGTACCAACTCTATACCTAAAGCACAGCCGACTGCTTTAGGCAAGTGACTGGCGATGGTGCTGGTTTGTGGAATCACCCATAATGGCTTGGAACCCCAAACCTTGTGCCGACCGCCTGATGCAGGGTCATTTTCACTGGCTGCAAAAGACAAACAAGTGTCCCAAATAGGATCAATGCCGCCAATTTGTCGCGATCTTTGCATCATTAAGCCACCAGACCGGTAATGCAAAAAAGCTGGATCTGTATGACGAACCAAATCACCTAACATAACATTACCTTCATGGCCGGATGAACCTATAGTATAAAAAACCTTATTCTCCAATTTTAAGATTCTAGCCATTAAATCAAGTTGTCTTGATTGAACCTGTGATCGGAACAAATCCAACAGCTTTTCTTTGGTCAATCCGTTGAATTCTAAAGATTGTTTCGGTGCGGTCACTTGGTGATTTTTAACAAAATCAACAAAATTACGGTCAACAACCTCCGCCCGGTTGATCTCCTTGCTTTGATTACCTGACATAATAAGTTGATCCTGATAAATGCATAAATTGTTGTTTCATAAAAAAGTAATTTGTTTTGGGTTTTATTGTTTTATCCAGAATTGGTGAGCTTTCACTGCATTTTCTAGAAGGTAGTGTGATACATAAAACTGCCACCTAAAGCACTGGGCTCAGGTAAGGTCAAAAGTCATATCAATAAAATTACACTTTTGTGTTTAATAATTTTTCAACCACACCTTGAAAAAGTCAGACCGACTTTTTCAAGGTTATACCATCAAAAGGCGTTTTTACCAGTCAATTCACGACCGACTACTAATTGGTGAATGGTTTCTGTACCTTCATAGGTAATTACACTTTCCAGATTAAGCATGTGCCTGATGGCTACATGTTCGGTGGTTATACCAGCACCGCCTAACATATCACGACATTCGCGGGCAATGTCCAATGCCATACGCACATTGTTCCATTTAGCCATTGAAATTTGTGTGGGTTGAAGTTGACCAGCATCTTTTAACTGCCCTAATCGCAATGCCAATAATTGAGCTGTGGTGATACGACGAGACATTTCTGCCAATTTTTGTTGCACGATTTGATTACTGTTCAAGGTGCGGTCAAATAACACCCGTTCTTCAGTGTAGTCCAACACTTCTTGTAAACACGCTTGTGCTGAGCCAATAGGCCCCCATGAGATGCCATAACGGGCATTCGACAAACATGACAAAGGGCCTTTCAAACCTTTGACTTTAGGCAAGCGATTGGCATCAGGTACACGGACACCATCAAAGAACAGTGCTGAGGTTACTGAAGCGCGCAATGACATTTTGCGATGAATCAATTCGGTATCGAAGCCAGGCATGCCTTTTTCAACAATAAATCCCTGTATGCCATCGTCAGTTTTAGCCCAAACAATGGCGATATCCGCGATGGAACCATTGGTAATCCACATTTTGGAACCATTAATAATCCAGTCGTCTCCGTCTTTTTTGGCGTTGGTTTTCATTGAGGCTGGATCAGAACCCGCATGCGGTTCAGTCAAACCAAAACAACCAATCACTTCACCTTTGGCCATGGGTGGTAGCCACTTGTTTTTTTGTTCTTCATTGCCAAATTCATATATTGGGAACATACACAAAGAACTTTGTACGGAGGCAAAACTTCTTAAACCGCTGTCTCCACGCTCTAATTCCTGACAAATCAAACCGTATGAAGTGTAATTCAATCCGGCGCAATCATAGCCTTGAATGGTACTGCCAAACAGTCCCAATTCTGCCATTTCAGGGATTAAGTCCATGGGAAATTCATGCTGATCAAATGCTGATCCGATAACAGGTAAAACCCGTTCATCAACCCAGCGCCCAATGGATTCCTGAACCATCAGTTCTTCTTCTGATAGTAGTGATTTGATATTAAAGATGTCTAATTTGTCGAGTTTTGACGACATAAGTGTCCCTATTAGTAAATGCAAACCAATATTTTACTCGACAGACACTTTTAGAGGTAGTGGATAGCATCAATTTAAAACGACTGTTTAAATTAATCCTTAAATTATTGACTAATTAGCTGTAAAAATCATTCTTTTTTCGAGAAACTGTGAAGTTAAGTAGTTATATTGTTCAGCTGTTAATAAAACAGGGGTCAGGGGTCGATATCCGCCGCTTCATCTGATTCATTTTCAGTGTATTCAAGATATCTCTTATACTCATAATCATATTTTTCTTCTGTTGCTCTGATTTCGGTGGTTTTTTCTTGAATAAATATTTTTTGATTTTCGATTTGCGTACGTATAACCTCAATTTGCTCAAGAAATACGTCTGAGACCACTTCTCCACTGCGCTCTTTATCCGCTGCTCTTTTCAGCATGTCGTCCAAGTTTCTGTTTTGAATGACCAAATTATCTTCAGCCATCTCAATATTCCTGTTTAATGCGCTGATACGTTCATTTTTTAAATGCAGGATTTGACCCGCATTGGAATAAGATTTTAATATGGTGTTGCGCTCTCTTTCCCGTCGTTCAGCTTCAAGGCGCTTTTGTTCCTCTAGTTCGCGTAGTTTCTGTAGTTCCTGTGCTTTGATTTTGCGCTCTTCATCCGTAAGAGCGCGCTTGACAGTTTCTTTGACCACGCCGTTTTTATTCAGTTCTTGATGCTCATGCTTGATTTGATCTGGAGGCATTTTATCACTGTAGTGAACCTTGCCATTTTCATCGACCCATTTATAAAGTTTGCCAAAAGCTGACGTTGATAAAGTCAAAATTAAAAGGGCAGCTATTGTGAATATGTTTTTCATTTTTTAACCTATCGAAAATATTACTAACAGTGCTGAAAACACCAGCCAAACCACCAACATCCTTTTCAGGACTTTGAATGTGGTCAAGGCTACAATTTGATCCTTGTTTTCATCACTTTCCTCTATTTCGCATTGCTCCACTGCAAAGTCCATAGATTTATACATAAATTGACTGTTAAGTGTCTTAATGGTTCCCATATGTAAATATTGTTTACAATGTTGCCATATTCGATCGAAGTCACTGGCCAAGGCCAAAGATAAAGTCATCAAGACAGTAACAGGGAATTCTATGACCCTAAGCATCCTACCTGCAACAGATTGTATCTGCTCTTCGTTGTGATGGTATGCAAGAAAACACACCATTCTATAAACCAGAGCACCATATACATTTAATATAATATACCAGAAAAACACCCCAAACCAGCGATGTAAAGCTGCGGTTGTTAACTTGTTCACAGTTTCTTCAGCAGTTGATTCAGGGCTTAACTGTAGTTGCTCACCAGTTTGTTTATTCTTGATCATCTTTTCAATTGTATCAGGTCCCAAACAATAATAAACAAGCAAGATATGAAGCAACATCTGTAATACAGAATCATCTGCAAAAACAAATACCTGACTTAACAAAAACCATAATACAAACAACGGCAATAACAAGGTAAAGGCAAAACGTCCTTGGTTGTCATTGATGTACTGCTTTATCCAGTTTTGTAAACTCAATAACCAGTTAAATGATTTCATCGCAGCTGGCTTTTCCACAAAATGATAAAGGGCAAATGCAAACAGGATGGCCAATAATTTCATGTTCGTTAATCTCGAGTGAAGATGGCCATTGACTCAACATGAGAAGTGTGAGGGAACATGTCCATTACACCTGCTTTTTCCAACGTAAACCCCAACTCATTTACCAAACGATCAGTGTCTCTGGCCAAACTGGCGGGGTGACACGAGACGTAAACCAAAGTTTTGGCTGTTGTTTTGGCAATCAAAGGCAATATTTCCCACGCACCACTGCGAGGAGGATCTATTAACACTTTGCTGTAATATTCATTAAACCAATTACTTTTACTGTGATCCTGGGTTAAATCGGCCACATGAAAATCGACATTGGCCAATTGATTCAGCTTGGCATTATGTTCTGCTCTTTCCACCAACTGTTGATCACCTTCAACGCCAACCACTTTTCTGGCTTGTTGTGACATTGGAAGGGTAAAATTTCCAAGTCCACAAAACAAATCCAAAACCACATCATCAGCCTGTAAATCCATGGCCTCCAATGCTTGAGCAATCATCTTTTCGTTCATCCTGCGGTTAACTTGAATGAAATCATTCGGTAAAAATTCATAGTTCAAGTCATAACCAGCAATGTGAAATTGTAATGGATTTTGATAATCTTCTATGGCTTGTACTGTTTTCGGCCCTTTTGACTGCAAATAAACCTGTAATTGGTGCTGGTGTGAAAAATCAAGAATTTTTTGTTGGTCTTCAGCTGTCAATGGTTTCATGTGACGAATGATGATGGAAGTGACATCATCTCCCATTGAACATTCTACCTGTGGGATAAAAGCTTTAATGGCTAAGGCTGCAAACAAGTCACTTAGAGGTTGAATTAATTCAGCCAATGGTTTTTCCAACACCAAACAATGATCCATTTGAGCAACAAAACGACCATTTTTTTCTCTGAAACCGACCAACACTTTATCCTTGGCAGCCACCCACTTAACACTTAATCGAGCTCTGCGCCGATAGTGCCAATGTGAATCGGTTAACGGGGGTAACCATTGTTTGGGTTCCACATGAGACATTTTGTAAAAATTATTTTTTAACGTACTGAATTTAAAATCAATTTGCTTTTGTTCTTGTAAATGCATCATAGAACAGCCATTGCAAACATCATAAAATTCACACTTGGGCTCTACCCGATCAGGAGAAGTAGACAATACCTCAACAGCCAACGCTTCATTGAAATGTCGTGTTTTCCTGTTCAATTTTGCCAATACAGTTTCACCAGGAAGTGCATTTTGTACAAAAACCACTTTGTCATTCCATTTTGCTACCCCACGACCATCATGGCTCAAATCTCCAATGATCATTTCAATGGGCTCTTGTGGCAGTTTCTGCCGGTTATAGCGCTTACTCATTGATTATTGTTAGACTCCAGCTTAGTCACCCATTGGTCATTAGAATCTTGATATGACCAGCCTTTTTGGGCTTGTTCAATCCACTGTTTGATGAAGGCTTCCGTGATTTTGTCTTCCCATTCAGGATGATTATTGGCAATCGCCATTTCACGGTATAAAGCTTCGCGATCACGATTTTCATCAGCCACAGTTTTTTTCAAATCCTGGCGTTCTTTAAGTCCTAATTGACCAGCATCCACAATTTCAACAAATCCCTTGTTGTTAAATCCAACCACATTGTTTTCAAGATGCGTTTTCAGACTGCTGCTGTAACGTTGTTTCATTTTATCTGTTAAGGCACTTATAGCCGGAGATGAAATGGTAATATCAACCTGAGCTTGTGCTGATGAAATTAGCCAATTTAAAGGGTTGCCATAATGGACAATAGTTCGAATCATTGAAGCTTCATTGATGTTACTTTGATCATCTGTGGAGGGTGTTTCCTCACTACTAAGTACATCTTTAACAATTTTTTCAGCCGCTGACTCTACTTCTGCAGCGGGGAAATAGACATTAATTGTTACACAAGCAGCAACAAATAAAAAAGAGGTTAGCAACAA
This sequence comes from Lysobacterales bacterium, assembly GCA_020442635.1. GTDB lineage: Bacteria > Pseudomonadota > Gammaproteobacteria > Xanthomonadales > Marinicellaceae > Marinicella. The sequence goes on along the minus strand of JAGRJR010000016.1, from coordinate 32,013 downwards.
GGGTTTAATTTTTACACTCATAAAATCACCTATTGTGAAATAAACTCAATTATACATTGCGGGCTTAAATATAAGCTGAATCAATTGTCATAATTTGCATTCAATAACCGACTGATAAATTCTGACCAATTAATGGTTCTGACAAACCCCACAATGTTGATTTTTGGAATACCGCCACCTTCAACAATCACGAATTGATTGTCTTGATTTTTTAAACCACCAATTTCACACACTGAGTTGTGTAATTTACAGCTCAATTCAATGCGGTTATACCTAAAATCATCAAAAAAACGCAGAAATGTTTTAGAGATCGCCCCCTTGATACCACCCAATGAAGAAATATTATCAATGGCTCGTTGGCTGATGGTTTGTTTCACGCCTTTGGTCTTAACTGTAAAAACATGGGCATCTAGGCGGTCAGTTTTCCAGTTGGTAATACGTAAATCATTGATTATTCCAGATAATTTGCCAGTGATTTGTCCAAAGCCAAATGTTTCAGTTAATAATGCCAGATCGAAACCCTCAAACGTCACATCTGCGGCTATCACTGGTGCGACACCAAATAATCTTTCTAAGGATAAATTTTCAACCCGCATTTGTCCATCAAACACTTGTAATTGAAGCGCCCCTAAAAACTCAATTACACTGTCTTTTTTGACCATCCCGGGAATCGCACCGCTGATGGTACCAGCCATTTCAGGCCAAGCTAATTTTTCAGTAATTAACTTGAGAGAGATCGGTTCAATTTTTGCTTCAAGACTCATGCCTATGGAATCTGCAAATAGCTTATCAGCGGAAAACTCTGTGATCTTAATGGCACCATCAAACACTGGAAAGACGTGTTCGCCTAATAGTTTGAAAACATCTTTTGAAAGATTAAAATCAGCCTGGGCTGCTTTAATTGGCATTCCTGCTAATAACAACGCTTGCCAATTCAATATCGAATCTTGTGATGGTTGTTTAAAACTCCAAAAAACCTGGCCTTGTAAGGCATCAACCTGAATTTTCCTTTTTTGATTCAGTACGTAATAATCGTTGAAATCAATTTGAAAAAAAGTCAATTTACCATCATCTGTTAACAATCTGGCTTTAAATCCACCCGACATTTCGGTGTTACCAAACCCATAAATTCCCAAGATACTGTTAAGAATTTGTTGATTGAAATGATGTGTATCTTTAACATCAAGTTTGGTTTCGGGAATTAACCAGTTAAACTGTTGATCTACAATGATATGGATATCCAATATCATCGATTGTTGATTGGTGATTTGAGCTTTGATGTCATAATCGAAATCACCATTTAGTTCAACCGTCAATTGTATAGCCAGGGGAAATTGGCTGAAATCAGCATACAATGACTCAAACAACATCTCCCCTTTGCTAATTTCTATTTCAACTGTTAATTGTTGCTGTAATCCATCAAACTGGAAACTTGCTTGGCCACCTAACTCAAAAAACACAACATCTTCGGAGTATTCGTAGCTGAATTGATTAAAACTCAATGGGTCTTCAGTTTGCACAGTTAAATCAGATATGTTTGCCAATAAATTGGCTGTAATCAAACCATTAATATCTTTTAAAACACCTTCATTGCCACTAAAAAAATCATTGAGCTCAATGCTTTGCAACATAACTTTCACCGCATTTGATGCTGCATTTGCTTTTAGGGAAATTTCTTGATTCAGTGATGATAATTCAAGTTCCCAGAACCGTGAGTTCGCATCAAAAAGTGTGTTCAGCATCACTTCATAGGGTTGATTATTCAATTTCAGGGACAACTGGGCATTGTCACAGCGGTGTATAGGATAAATTTGAATATTTTTAGGGCATCGATACTTTATATGTTGTAAGTTATAGCCAGCAGCTGAAAACTGATCGATGGTTATAGCCACACCATCCTGTTTTTGTGCCAATATATTGAATCCGGAAATTTTCCAAGGTTGCGTTTGAGCCCGAACTATGGACACTAACAAAATCAATAACAACCAGCAGCCCCATCGCAATACTTGCAAAAATAAATGATTGGTATTATTCTTATAAGACAAGGAAAACAGGAGCAATTTAATGGATAAGCCTCACATTTTAGTGGTAGATGACAACCACATCAATCGCCTTTTCTTTGAATCTGCTTTAAAAAAACTTAATTGCTCAGTCGAAAGCGCGGTTAGTGGCTTTGAAGCCATCGAGAAAACGCAACAACAATGTTTTGATACCATTTTAATGGATATCAGAATGGTTGGGATGGATGGCATTGAAACTGCCAGGCAAATAAAACAACAAAGCGCCTATAAGAACACTCCCATAATTGCGGTTTCCGCTGAATCATTTTCACTTGATGATAATAAGGATTTTGTTGACAGCTTGCTTAAGCCAGTTAAGCAGGACGAACTGGCCAAAATCATAAGTACGTATTCAACAAACAGCACAGCTTTCAATCATCAACAAGCCCTTGAAATTTCGCACAAAGACGAAACCATTGTTTTACATCTAAGGCAGTTGTTTATAACACAACTTAAAGAATTTTTACCTGTTATAGAGCAGCTGTATAGTGAGCATCAATTCAATGAATTACAGGAAAAGTTACATCAGCTGTTAGGTTCGGCAAAAATTTGTGCTGCCGACCACGTCGTTGAGCAAACTGCATTATTCAAGATTAAATTAAAAGAAAACTGGATCGATGCCGAACCACATTTTCGTCAATTGGTGACAGTGATTAAAAATGCAATCTCATCAGCTTAATCAACTGTTGTTAATCACCCACCCTGTCTTTGACCTTTTCTTTTAAGTCTTTCCCAGGTTTAAAGTGAGGTGCATATTTTGCCCCAAGAGGCACAGGCTCCCCAGTTTTTGGATTTCTACCCATACGAGGGTTTCTTTGGCGCAAGGTAAAACTGCCGAAACCACGTATTTCGATGCGATCACCATTGGCAATGGTTGAACTCATGTGATTGATGATTTCGCGCACAGACAGGCTGATGTCTGATTTGGACAGTTCACTGTCTTCAAATTTTTCAGCCAACATATTGATAAGTTCGGAACGTGTGATTGAATCTTTCATTATTCCCAATTATAACTAAACTATTGAAAATGAAAAGATAATTATATCAAGAAAATAAAAAAAAGGGTTTGAATGTCAATCATTCAAACCCTTTAAGCAACAAATATGGAGCTGAGATCAGTCGTCCATTTGTTCTTTCAGCAAATCACCCAAACTGGTGGTGCCTGAGCTGCCTTTTTTGTATTCATTCAATACATCATTCAACTCATCAGTTTCTTTTGCTTTGATTGAAAGTACCAGCATTTTCTTGCGTCGATCCATTGAAACAAATTTAGCTTCAACATCATCGCCAACGGCAAGCACTTCACTCACATCATCGGTACGGTCTTTCGACACATCAAAAGCTTTGATAACACCATTAACGCCTTCTTCCAACTCAACAATGGCTTCTTTTTCGTCAACTTCAATGACTTTACCAGTAACCAATGAACCTTTAGGGTTATTCGCCACATATGATCCAAATGGATCTTGAGCCATTTGTTTGATACCCAAAGAAACACGTTCGCGTTCAGCATCAATTACCAACACAATGGCTTTAACCAAATCACCTTTTTTGTAGTTTCTGATGGCGGTTTCACCAGTCTCATTCCAAGAAATGTCAGACAAGTGTACCAAACCATCGATACCACCTTCCAAGCCGATGAAGATTCCGAAGTCAGTGATGGATTTGATTTTACCTTCAATAACATCACCTTTTTGTGCGCTTTCAGAGAAGATAACCCAAGGGTTAGGCTTACATTGTTTCATACCCAAAGAGATGCGACGTTTGTTTTCTTCGATTTCCAAAATACAAACTTCAACTTCATCACCAGGTTGAACCACTTTAGCTGGATTGATGTTCTTATTGGTCCAATCTATTTCAGAAACGTGCACCAAACCTTCAATACCATCTTCAATTTCAACGAAACAACCATAGTCAGTAATGTTGGTAACGTGACCGAAATGACGTGAGCCAACAGGATGGCGTCTGGCCAAATCTTTCCAAGGATCTTCGCCCAATTGTTTCAAGCCCAAAGACACACGTTGTTGATCTTTGTCGAATTTCAATACACGAACTTCTAATTCTTGGCCAATTTCTACCACTTCTGATGGGTGGTTAACGCGTTTCCACGACATGTCGGTGATGTGCAACAAGCCATCGATACCACCCAAGTCAAGGAAAGCACCGTAATCGGTTAAGTTCTTAACGATACCTCTAACGATAGCACCATCTTCCAATGAATCCAGTAATTTATCACGGTCTTCAGAGTAATCAGATTCAACCACAGCACGACGTGAAACCACGACATTATTGCGTTTTTGATCTAACTTAATGACTTTGAACTCAAGGTCTTTACCTTCCAGGTAACCAGGGTCACGTACTGGACGTACATCCACCAAAGAACCAGGCAAAAATGCTCTGATGTCTTTCAGCTCAACAGTGAAACCACCGCGAACTTTAGATGTGATTTGACCAATAACGATTTGGTCAGTGTCCATAGCGATTTGTAATTGATCCCATACCAACATACGTTTGGCTTTTTCACGAGACAATACAGTTTCACCGAAACCGTTTTCATATTTTTCCAGAGCCACTTCAACAACTGCGCCAATTTCTACTTCGTTGCCAAATTCTTCTAATGGAATAACACCCTCAGATTTCAAGCCTGCATCAACGACGGCAAAACCGTTTTCAATGTCAACAACAGTTCCTTTTACAATTGTGCCTGGGATGATGTTCTTACTGGACAGCTCTGATTCGAGCATTGCTTCAAAATTTTCACTCATTATGTTTTCCGGTAAACTAAAAAAAGACTCGTTTACCTAAGTCATCTGTATCAGCTTGCCTGATACTCGTTAATAATCGGCTTTAGCCTTTAGGCCGTTAACCACTCACATTTTGCTCAACCAAAGTCACCACTTGAGCTAAAACTTGTTCGATAGATAATGCACTGGTATCAATCACATGTGCATCCATCGCAGGCACCAATGGCGCCACTTTTCGGGTCGAATCCCTGAGATCTCGGGCTTCGATGTCCTCTAAAAGGTCGCGGATTTTAACACCGACACCTTTTTCTTGCAATTGTTTATATCGTCTTTTGGCCCTTTCTTCCGCATTTGCTGTTAAAAATACCTTTAAGGGTGCAGACTTGAAGACAACAGTCCCCATATCACGGCCGTCAGCCACTAAGCCTGGCGCTTGTTGAAAATCTTTCTGTCGCTGCATCAAAGCGGCTCGAACGTCTGGAATGGGAGCCACTTTCGAAGCCATTTCGCCACAGGCTTCACTGCGTAAATCATCATTAACCACAACATCGTCCAGTAAAATTTGAGTGCCCTTATTTGCATCAACTGAAAATTGTAGATTGAGGTTTTGTGCCAAAGCGATCAATTTAGATTCATCTGCAGCAGATACGCCCTCTTTCATCGCTTTTAAAGCCAAAGAACGGTATATTGCCCCTGAGTCCAACAGATGCCATCCTAATTCTTTGGCTAATAAGGCACTGATCGTACCTTTACCCACACCTGAAGGGCCGTCAACAGTCACCACAGGAATTGGGCGACTCACTGTAATTCCCAAGAATTGCACCAGATCAAAAAATTCAGGAAAAGACGTTCCGATATTATGACAACCTTTAACCGAAATTTGCTGACCTTGACTTAATGTGCCGGCCAGCAAAAAGCTCATGGCGCAACGGTGATCACCATGACCATCGACAAAACCGCTATTCAATTTTCCACCATTGATTTCGGCACCATCAGGCAATTCATTACAATCTATACCCAGCTGTTTTAAACCATCAATCATCACAGTGATGCGGTCAGATTCTTTGTGACGCAGCTCTTCAGCACCCGTTAAGCGAGTTTGTCCTTCCGCCATAGCAGCAGCTATAAACAAAATCGGAAATTCATCTATGGCACTTGGAATCAGCTCTTGCGGTATTTCTATGCCTTTGAGCTTAGATGATTGAACCCGAATATCAGCCACAGGTTCACCAGCTTGATTGCGTTGGTTAAGTAACGACAGCCTGCCACCCATTTGCTGCAATATTTTAATCACACCATTTCTTGTGGGGTTGATATTGACATTACTGATAATGAAATCTGCATTGGGATGACATAAACCCAACACCATAAAAAATGCCGCTGATGATACATCAGCAGGTACTTCAATGGTTTGTCCAGACATTTTAGGTTGTCCCTTAACACTAACAGTTAAGCCATCAATAATCACCTCGCAACCGAATCCTTTCAACATAGTTTCGGTGTGGTCACGTGACTTACTGGGTTCTGTGACAGATGTGTTTCCAACAGCATATAAGCCTGCTATCAGCACTGCAGATTTAACTTGCGCACTGGCAATGGGGCTTTGGTAATTAATGGCAGAAATATGATCAGCAGCCGAAAAACTGAGTGGCGCTTTTTGTTCGTTGGAATAAATGATGGCGCCCATTGCGCTTAATGGTTTAATTACTCGGCCCATTGGTCGTGTTGATAATGACTCATCACCGACTAGAGTGCTCTCAAACTTTTGAGCTGACATTAACCCTGCCAATAAACGCATGGCTGTGCCAGCATTACCGCAATCAAGTGGTTCTTTAGGAGACACCAAACCATGCAAACCTACACCGTTTACAATAATTTCTCGTCCATCATCCTCAATTTGCACGCCCAATTGGCGCATGATGTTTAAGGTTGCTAGACAATCTTCTGAGCGCAAAAAACCTTTTACGCTGGTCGGTGTTTCAGCCAAAGCTCCAAAAATAATGGAACGATGAGATATTGATTTATCACCAGGTACGGTGAATGTTCCTGCCAGCTTATCAACAGGTGACAAACTGAAAACATCCAGTTTATTAATTTCAGCCACAAACCTGATCCATCACATCAATCATGCGTTGCATTTCAGATTCAGAACCAATGGTAATTCGTAAACAATTAGGTAATCCATAATTACCTACTGGTCGTGTAATCACACCCAATTCCAGCATTTGTTGGTAAATAGGCATAGCCTCTTTGCCAAAATCAACAAGCAAGAAGTTACCTTTAGATGGCACATAACGTAATCCCAATTCTTCACATTTGGCCTCTAAAATTTTCATGCCATGAGTATTAACCGCCATAGACTTTTCCAGGAATTCAAAGTCATTTATCGCTGCTGCGGCTGCCGTTAAGGCCAATGAATTGACATTAAAAGGTTGTCTGATTCTGTTTAAGACATTAGCAATATCAGGATGACTTAAACAATAGCCAACCCGAAAACCTGCCAAGCCATAAGCTTTGGAAAATGTTCTGGTAATCACCAGATTTTTAAATTCACTTAACCATTGTGATCCATCAACCCGCACCTCTTCTGGCGAGTATTCAAGGTAAGCTTCATCCAGTACCACAATTACATCTTCAGGCACTTTTTTGATGAAATCATACAGTTGACTTTCTGATAAAAAAGAACCTGTGGGATTATTGGGGTTGGCAATAAAAATCATGCGAGTTTGTTCATTAATGGCACTTTTCATTAAATCCAAATCACAACCCAAAGGGGTGTTAGACTGCCATGGCAGGGCTGGAATCATTTGATGTTCTGCACCCACCGCTTGAATAGCAATCGGATAAACAGCAAAGCTGTATTGTGAGTAAATGGCATTGTGTTCTGGAGTTAAATAGGCTTCTGCTAATAACACCAACACGTCATTGGAACCATTGCCCAAAGTAATACAATCCATATCAAGATCATGTTTCTTCGACAGCGCAATTTTCAACTCAAAACCATTACCATCTGGATACAATGCCAGCTCGTCCATTTTACCTTGAATCGCTTGCATAGCCATTGGACTTGGACCCAATGGGTTCTCATTGGAAGCTAATTTGATGATATTACTGATGCCTAACTCACGTTCTAGTTCTGAAATCGGTTTGCCAGGAATGTATGGGCTCAATTTTTGTACGCCAGGGGCGGCCATTTTCTTGTAATCAGTCATGGTTTGAGTTGTTTTTTTGCGGAATGGGTATTTTGCCTATTCACATCCTATAAAGCAAGTTGATGGTGAGGAGATTATATTCGAAGTATTTGAAATGTTTGCATCACATACAGACTCATGTCCAATGAAGAAAACTTTGATAACTTGATAGAGGTCAAGTTGATTGATCAGATTATGAATACAATGTGCTTATTCATAAACAACAGATTTTCTACCTACAATGACTGTTCTCAACCAGCAAATTGCGGAAGTTCAATTCGATTTAGACTTAATCAAAAAATACAATTTAACTGGCCCACGTTATACCTCGTATCCTACTGCAGTGGTATTCAATGATTCATACCGGGAAAAGCAACATAAAGAAAATTTAAAAACCTATTTCGATGAATCAAAGGACAAGCCTTTGTCTTTGTATTTTCACATTCCTTTTTGTGATACTTTATGTTTTTTCTGTGCTTGTAATAAGATAGCCACCAAGAAACGTGATAAGGCAGATACTTATTTGGATTACTTGGAAAAGGAAATTGAAATGCAAGCAGCCTTGGTTCCCAAACAAAGGGTTGTTGAGCAAATGCATTTTGGTGGCGGCACACCTACGTTTTTAACTCACCCTCAATTAAAAAGATTGATGGCGATGATTGAAAAGCATTTCAATTTGTTACACGATGACCGCAGAGACTATTCAATAGAGATTGATCCACGTGAAGCGGCTCCCGAAACCATTCAATTATTGGTTGATTTGGGATTCAACCGTTTTTCTATGGGTGTGCAAGATGTCCAGGAAAAGGTACAAAAAGCGGTTAATCGCATCCAACCCATCGAATTAACGGCAGATGCTATTAACATGTGTCGTACAAACGGTGCAAAATCTATCAATGTGGATTTGATTTATGGTTTGCCTCACCAAACATATGAATCGTTTAAAGACACTTTGACTCAAGTGATTGCCTTGTCACCCGATCGTCTTTCGGTGTTTAACTATGCGCATTTGCCGCATTTATTTATGCCGCAAAAACGTATACTGGAAGCCGACCTGCCTTCAGCCGATGAGAAGCTTTCCATATTGAAAATGACCATTCAGGATTTAACAGATGCTGGCTATGTGTATATTGGTATGGACCATTTTGCTAAACCCGATGATGAGCTTGCCATTGCTCAAAAAAACGGCAGCTTGCAGCGCAACTTCCAAGGCTACACAACCCACGCCGAATGTGATTTACTGGCCATGGGGGTCAGTTCTATCAGTTTAATCAATGATTGTTTTAGTCAGAATAATAAAAATCTGGATGCCTATTACCAGCAAATTGAATTGGGTCAAATACCCATCATGAAAGGATATCAACTCAATCAGGATGACCGCATTCGCAAACAAATCATTCAGGATTTATCTTGTCATTTCAGCTTGGACAAAAGCAAAATTGAAAACTTATTTGATGTTGATTTCAATGATTATTTTTCCACTGAGTTATACCAACTGAAATCCTTTGAGCAAGATGGGCTGATTAAAACCGATAAAGACAAAATCATTGTCAGTGCTCAGGGTCGCCTGTTAATCAGGAACATCTGCATGGTTTTTGACTATCACCTCAGAAGCCAAACAGAGCAGAAGTTTTCAAAAGTGATTTGATTTGAGTCATTGACTAACTCAGGCCTCCGCTGATATGGATGTTTTGACAAGCCAATCTAATCAGCCCCCGACGTTTTTCAATCAGGCTTAAAAGTAACATGGCTTGATTGCATGAGTTCAATAGTTGCTCTCTGAACCTATAAATTTGTATGTTGATGTGTTTTTCATCCATGCCAGTCATTTTTACCAGGTCATTCCTTTCTATCCAGCCTTGTTCAGTGGCCTTAATTCCCTGCTCATTATCTGATATTTTTTTTCTAGCCAAACACAACAATAAGTAATGATGAACCCGTTCTCCTAAGTCAATTTTATTCTGATTCCAAAATATTGAAAGTTGGACATGCTCCTCATCACTGCTTACATTGAAATCAAGCACAGGTAACTCGACAGAATCATGATTAACTGGTACTGTTTCATCAATATCTTCGGGACTAACAAAAAACCACTTCTGATTAGCCAAACTTACCAGTGCTCCTGATTTTAAAACACTGTGTTCTTGTTCTGTTTCCATGACCCATTCATGCGGGCTTTTCCGGTAAAAACAGACTTCTGGTGATGCTTCATCGGGCAATGCCATTAAGTCAGTTAATTCAATGATCCGGTTATGTTCTCCCACGCAAACCAACATGCTTTTGGGTTCATCAGTTTCTATGACTGACCAAACATCATAATCAATACTGCCAAATTGAATTTGGTCGTACTTTGTTAAATTTTGAGACTGTCCCGCTTTGATTTTATCGCCATTTACATAAGTACCATTACTGCTGCTGTCTTTGATCTGCCAAAGGGTACCTGTCCAAGAAATGGAGGCATGGACTCTGGATGCTGATTGTTCAGTAAGCACAGTATGCGCTGTGGCTGGAAGTCTACCAAAGATGTGTGGCGACCTGAGTTTGATTATTTCTTTGGTTCTTTGATTTTGTAATTTGGCCATCAATAGATAATTAGAAGATTCAACTTATTGTAATAGGTTGTAATATCTTTTTGCAGTTTTCTCGTCTATAATTTAGTTTATGACCTTATTGAAAAGGATTGATTTATAAGCACTTTATAATAAAAATCCGATAAAGGGGTTTTTAGTAAGGTCATAAATTCATTTCATTTAACTAACAAAAAACCAAGGGGAATTATATGTCAAACCCTACGATAGTAGTAAAACTGGCCTCTTTAGATGCTGGCTCCGTGCCAGCAGTAACACAGCAAGTCGATGTCGCCGAAGGAGGACAACTGGATGTTAACGTAACCTGGCCTACATCAGCATCTAACAGCATCACTTGTGATTTACAATTTACTGGCGGCGATCAAGACCCATTTAATGATGAAGCCAATGGAGACACCAGTTTCCCATTGACCCGTGCTACCAATGGCGACTCTGCCACACAAACCTTGCAAATCATGAATGATGCTTCCTTGACTACGGATACCTATTGTTTAACACTAACAATTGATGGTCAAAATTATTCTACGGATCCTACAATAATTATTGATCCTGATTAAATATTTAAAATTTAAGAATAGTGATGCAAATTCTTCTGCATCACTATTTTTTATTGATAATTTTGTTCTAAGATTTTAAACCCTTCTGTTTCTTTAGTTTTTTGCAGCAAAGGTGAATTGACAATTTCATCAAAAGGATATTGTTTTTCAAGAGCCCAACTTAAACTTTCTACTGCTTTATCAGTTTTATTTAGAAGTTCATACGTTGTAGCAATAACAAAGTTTTCTGAACCTGAATTTTCTCTGCTAAATGTTTCTGCTATTTTTAATGATTCTTCCCTTTTACCTAAATTGGCTAAATAATAGGCCAAATGTGCACTGGTCATTGTATCGTTTGAGTCTATGATTAAAGATTGCTGTGCTTTTTCTACTGCTGTTTCGTAGGCTTGTTTATATTTATCGATCTTAGCTAGCTTGTACGCATCAGCTAAGTTACCCCAATGTATAAAAAAATTTTTATTTAATTCAGTAGCTTTGACATAGTTGTCGATTGCCTCTTGATATTTCTTAATTGAAAATAACATTGTCCCCAAATTAGAATAAGCCCTATCCGAAGGTTTTATTTTTATGGCTATTTTGCTGTATTTAATTGCATTATTTATGTCATTCTTCAAATAATAAATTCCAGCAACATTTCGATAACCAATGTGATTATTAGGGCTTATTACAGTTAGTCTTTTAAATTGCTCTAAAGCTTTAGTGTAGTTCCCAATTTGAGCGTAAAAAACACCCAAGTTAACAATAACATTCCAATTATTGGGTGAGTTATTTAGAGCGGAGTTATAGGTTTGTTCAGCGAGTTCGACATTACCTGCTTTATTGTATGCTCTTGCAAGTCCTATTTGCGCGTCTTTATAATTAGGATTTTTATCCAAGCTCTTCAAATAAAGAGAAATAGCTCTTTCATAGTTACCTTGTATAAGTTCTGCTTCAGCGGCAAGGTAGTGTATGTAAGTATTATTTTTATTTAATGATTCTAAAGTACTAATTGAATCAATCATTTTGGCCAACCAATCACCTTCCTTGGTTTTTGTATATTGATTTAAATATGCTTCGGCGAGTCCCACATGCGCATTTTCGAAGTTTGGATCTATTTCTATGGCGTTGTTGAATGACTGGATCGCATCATCTAAGTTACCTTCATGATCATAACGATATAGATAGCCTCTACCCTCTACATAATACTTATAAGCACCATCAAGTTGTGGTCTCTGGGCATTGAATTGATCTTTTTGTGACTGAGTCATAGGCCAGTCCAATAGTTCCATAACTTTCTCCCTGATTAATGCATGTCCGTTGAAGAGGTCGTCTGCTCTGATGCTTACCTCAGTGGTTTTTAGTTGCTGGCCACTTTGGGCATCCAGCAAATTCAACACCACCAATCGGGTTGAGCCCATATGTTGCATGCTACCCGTCAGAATGAGTTCCACGCCATATTTGTCAGCAACAGCTTTGGGTGTAACCTCTTTCATGCGACTGATTTCTGTAGCGGGAACAATCCAGGTATCACCCAATTCACTGGCAACCGATGTTAAATCGGTGCTTAGATTAACAGCAAGACCATCACCAAATAATTGTAATGTTGGATCTCCACTGATGTTTTCAAACGGCAAAATTGCGACCTTGGTCGCTTCAGCCAGTTGTTGTTCAATCAGTTGTTGGGTGGATGCAGGAAACAGTATGTCTTTTGCAGTCCACCCTAAGGCCACAATAAATGGCAGTAAAATCATCGCTTTGCTCAGCCAATGACGTTTTTGCCACCAGTTCTTTTGATAAGTTAATTCCGCATATATGTCATCCAATGCCTTTGCTAAATCGGAAGTACTTTGCCAGCGTTCATTTTTAGCGGTGGCCAGCATTTTATTGATAGTTTGCACGACTGATGGTGGTACATCGGGTTTAAGCTGTTCAATGGGTACATAGTTACCTGCACAAATGGCTAATTTGACTGAAGCAGCATCCTTTCCGGTAAATGGCCTGACACCGATAATCATTTGATACAGCACGATACCAAGAGAAAAAATATCAGATCGAGGGTCCAGGTTCAGACCCTGGGCTTGTTCGGGAGACATGTAACTTGGCGTTCCTGCAGCAGGCGTGGTTTGATTAATTTTATTGTTAGTTTTATCATCTGACAGATGTTCGACCAATCCTGCTATACCAAAATCCAATATTTTCAGGATATTTTGGTCACTGAGCATAATGTTTTGGGGTTTGATGTCTCTATGAATGATGTATTTTTGGTGGGCTGATGAGAGACCATGAGCAATTTGGCTGGCATAAAGGATGGCTGTTGCCAAAGGTAAACCATCATCAGGAATCAGTTGATCTAAGGGCTGACCATCAACCCACTCCATGACAATGTAATTACTGTTATCGGTCCTTGCAACATCATAAATGGTGACTATATTCGGATGGTTCAGTTGGCTGGCCAAGCGTGCTTCATCAAGTAATACTTCCGTGCTTAACTGGTTACTCCCAGTAATGGGCCGCAACATTTTCAGAGCAACATCACGATGTAGTGTGCGATCTTTGGCATGATAAACCATACCCATGCCACCCTGCCCCAATATTTTTAACACTTCAAAATGCGCTAAATCACCCGCAAGATTAAAAGTCTTGTTATCTAAACCTTGTTTTTTTTGCGCGTCTAATATAGATGGATCAACAGTCGCCAGTGGATCAACGGTGTTATTTACAGGGTGATTAGGATCAATGGTTTTACCATCCACCAGTTCTACACTATTAATGATCTGTGTTTGTTCATTCTCACCGTGCAATTTCCATTCACATAACTCACAGCTTTGTGCTAGGACTGGATTTTGGTGGTGACATTGTGGGCATAAGACAAATGCGAATTGATCCATAGTGCCTGGTTATTGGTAGATTGGAAGATTTTAAAATCTTGGGTGTTATTAAGTCAAATCTATCAAGGCACAATAAGCATCAGTTTGAAATAATGGTTCGATTTCTTCCTGACTTCTTGGCTCGATACATGGCATTGTCTGCATCATCCAGCAACAATAATGATTTACCACCATGTTTGTCTTGATAGGTTGCTATACCAATACTAACAGTGACTGACTGACCGTCTTTAAGGATGTCCCTTTCTGACAACTCAATTCTTATTTTTTCGGCCTTGGTGTAGGCTTGTTGGGCATCATTTTCAGGTAAAATGACGATAAATTCTTCACCACCAAACCGTCCCGCAATATCACACTTATCAAGATGGTTATTGATAATTTGAGAAAATTGTTTAAGTACTTCATCACCCGTTGTATGCCCAAAGGTATCATTGATGTTTTTAAAGTGATCCAAATCTAAAATCATTAATGAAAGTGCTTCATCTTTTTTTCTGGCATTTTCTATAGCAAAACTTAATGCTTCATCTATATGCTGGCGGGTATAAAGTTTGGTTAGATCATCAGTAATGGCTCTTTTATAAAGAAACGTATTATGTAAAGCAATACTGGTATGCGCCGCAAAGGTAGTTAAAAACGGAATTTGTTCCTGACTGAAGTTATGTGCTTGTTTTTGGTTATCCAAATAGATGACTCCTATAACTTCATCTTCTTGCACCAATGGGATTACGACTATACTTTTTCCACCACCTTTTTCGGGTCTAAGAATGTCGTTCAGAGAGTCATTCAATTCAGCATCTCCAATAATGATAATTTTGTTTTGCTGAAAACATCGTTCAACAAGTTTTTGACTGATTACTCCAGTTGTATCATTTTCTAACCATGACAAGTCGCCATAATTTCTGGTGACTAAAATTTGATAACCGGCTATTTCACAGTCTTTGAGCACAACAAATCCTCGGTCTGCATTCAATACCTTACTGACAAGATTCATTGAGGTTTTTAACAATTCAGATGAGCTTAAACTGCGGTTCAAAATATGACTGATGGAATTCAATATGCGTTGTTCTTTCAGTCGCAATTCCTGCGCCTTGATCAGCTCATGCAGTTCTGTATCAATGTTTTTTATCAGTTGAACATTGAGTGTATCATCACCAAAGTTTTCTTGTAGCATCGCCAAAAGCTTGACCCTAAAATCATTAATTTCACTCGATAACTGGGTGGATTCGGTTACATCCGGTGGGTGGAAGCAAGTTTGAAACAAATCTTGTGATTCATCATCCCTGCGTAATTCATACCACATGCTCAAATTACCTAATTTAATTTCAGTATCAACGACCAATTTTTCAGGAATTTGCGGGGTCAATTGTTTACCATCAATCCAGGAGCCATAACTTGATCCCATGTCAGTGACCTGCAAGTGGCCTTTGCTCCATGCTAGCTCTAGATGCTGTCTGGAAACACTGGTATTAAAAACTTCAATATCAGCCTGATCTGAACGACCCACCGTGATGATTTTTTTAGAAGGTGTTAACAATTCACAATGTAGTTCATTGTCCACATCTATCCAAGACAAATAATGATTGGTGTTTTTTGACATATTGACGATTAAAACGGTTGCATCATTATGCTTTTGAAATCACAAAGTTGTCAACCCAAAGTAATGTAGCGACATAAGAACTGGTTGATAATAAGATAAAATACAAGGTTTTGATAGATCACCAATTCTCTTTTTTGGGAATTCAGATGAACACATAAGGTATTTGTCTTTGTGACGGGCCATTTCACGACATTTGGCTATAAACCTAGGTAATAAGCAGCTTGAAACTCCGGTCGAAAACCATAACGTACTAATTTTTTAAATTCAATGATTTGATTTAAGTTGATAAGGGACTATCAGTCAAATTTAACTGTATATCAACCCTCTGAGCACTGCTGGCTTAGCAAAACTCATAAAAAATTTTAATGTTCTCATGATGCTTTGTTTTGATTTTTATAAGGCTCTTTAACTACTTTAGTTGAGTGGCGATTTTTTAACCAGGCACGATAATGTTTGTTTCTTTTTTTGGTAATCAGTTGCTGTAAAATAAGTGCCCACATGGGTGATACATTTAACTTAGGCACTTTTTTTCGACCAAGGCGACGTAATTGATATTTAGCAGCCCCCATTCGTGCAAGACTGTTCAAAGCTTTTTTCTTAAAATTAATCTCGGGTAAAACAACAACCCATTCATCTTGTTTCCAGCGATTAGCCAAATCTGGAACATACGCAAGAGCTCGAGCAATTCCAACCAAAGCTACTCCACTGTGATCACCTTCAGACATCAAGGCTTTGAGTGCTGTTGCACGGCGTTTTATTCCACCAGTTACCATAATGGGTATGTTGGAGGCACGTTGTATTTCACGGGCGAAATCTACAAAATAAGCCTCACGCATATATGTACTTTTTTTTTCTCCTTTTTTAGGTGCACCCTGCATGGCAGGACTTTCGTATGAACCACCAGAAATTTCCACCAAATCAACAGGTAGTTGCCCCAGCATTTTGACAACATGAATCGCATCCAGATTATTAAAACCACCTTTTTGAAAGTCCGCAGAATTAAGTTTTACACCCACTCCAAATTTTGGTGATACGCGCATTCTGATGTTTTTAATTATTTCGATTAATATTCTGGCACGATTTTCTAATGAACCTCCCCACTGGTCTTCGCGAAGATTGGTGAGCGGTGATAGAAATTGGCTTAAAAGATAGCCATGTGCAGCATGTATTTCAACACCATCAAAACCAGCCTGTTCAGCCAATTCTGCAGTAACAACAAACTGATTGATAACTTTTGCGATATCATTTTCCGTCATGGCGCGCGGTTGAGTGAACAACTTGGAATACGTTCCCATCTCTATAGGCACAGCAGATGGTGCGATGGCCTTGGGATTGGTTTTGATATACACTTGGCGACCAGGATGATTGATTTGCATCCAAATTTTACCACCCGCTATTTTTCCTGCTTTTGCCCAACGTTTGAAGGGCTCTAAGGGTTGCTTCACATCAAGCACAATACCACCAGGGCCCGTAACCGCATCATCAGCAACCATAACATTTCCGGTTAACAACAGTCCTGATCCTCCAGTTGCCCATGTTTTATAAAGATTAATTAATTTTGTTCCAGGTAAATGATTATTATCCGCCATATTTTCTTCCATTGAGGCCTTAACAATCCGATTAGGAATAACTTGACCTCCAGGCAGAATGAAGGGTTTAAACAATATGCTTGTGTCATTAATTTTCGTCATTTTTTGTTTTCAACCAATGTTTTGACGTACTATAAAGCTTAAACTTAAGTTTAAGGTCAAGTGAAAAAAATGAAAATTGGTGAAATTGCTAAAAAAGCCGGTGTTACTACATCAAAAATTCGCTTCTATGAAAAAAAAGGAATCATTGGGCAGGCATCAAGAGATATTAATGGCTATCGTGACTATGAACCAGCTTTGATTGAGCGTCTTAAATTC
Source organism: Lysobacterales bacterium (assembly GCA_020442635.1). GTDB lineage: Bacteria > Pseudomonadota > Gammaproteobacteria > Xanthomonadales > Marinicellaceae > Marinicella. Next base: position 14,505 of record JAGRJR010000016.1, on the reverse strand, counting down.
ATACAACAAGCACAACATTTAGGATTCACGCTCAATGAAATTGCTAAAGTTGAACCAAAGGACAAAGATCATCCAGTGGCATGTGAAGTAGCTATAGAACTGTTGCAAAAGAAAATGAGTAGTATTAATGCTCTGATTGCCGAAGCCCGACAACGTAAAAAAGATATCAAGGCGCAAATTAACGCACTCAAAAAAGCACAAACTTAAGCAACTGTTTAACAGTAACTTAAGTGAGTTGAGCCAATGGAAGTAAACATTAATAATGTTTATGGCTTGGACAAATCTCCATTTCCCTTTTGTAACAAGTCGGAAGACCCTGTCAGATATTCGTCAATATGGTAAGCCATTTCACGACCTTCAGAGATGGCCCAAACAATGAGCGACTGTCCTCTTCTACAATCAATTCCACGGTTTTGAAACTTCAGGTTGTTTGAGTGCTATGACAGCAAGCGCAAGCACGGTTAGGTTTGTTGTAACTGGATTAAATGCACCAGCCAGTAAATTTGGAACAAAAACCACAGTAAATGCAAGCAAACCAATCATGGCAAGGATGGTTATTACTAGTGGCCACCGCTGGTGCCAAAAAACCAACACAATAACACCGAATATGACTTCTGCGACACCGGCTATCATCGCTAGTTGCATTGCGCTTTCATCAGACAAACCAAGCGATTTATTCATCGTTAGTTCGTCAGCATGCGGCCCAAGCAATTTCGGTACGATTCCATGGTAAAGCCATACAAAGGCCACAGAAAAACGACAAATACGGTATGTAGAAATTTTATTCAACATGCTGTTTCAAGAACCTTGACTCATGATCCGGGTTTGGAATCATACATGAGTCATTGCAACCAAAAAGCGAATAACGATTGAGCGCAATTCGATCATATAGCCAATCTCGGATAAAAAATGGTATTAGCCAGCCAACACAAGCCAAAGGCCAGGGAAAAGGCAGTCTAAACATGACTCTGAAAAAAGCTGCAGACTTGGTGTATATTTTTGGCCCTTCTACCAGCAACATGGTCTTGTACTCATCAGTTGGAAAGCCATGCCAGGCTAGAATTGCTTGTCCCTCAGGAGATTGAACCGTGGCCAATTTAAAACGACGTTTATGGTCGAAACGAATCAAAAAATTGGCCCAAGCGGAGCATAGCTTGCAAACACCATCAAACAACACCACTCGATCTTTGGGGCCCACACCAGGAGCTGTTTCTGCAGAAGTGTTCAAGCTCAATTCAACCGTTTAAAACCGTCATTTTAAAATATCTGTTTATAAAAAGTGGCAAAAATAGCTTGAACCACGTTAATTTCACTATTTTTTACAGTATTTAAAATAATGCTTCAAGCTTTGGACAAATCTCCACTTCCCTTTTGGGGCAAGTTGGATGAGCCCATCAGGTATTTGTCGATATGGTAAGCCATTTCACGGCCTTCGGAAATGGCCCAAACAATGAGTGACTGCCCTCTTCTACAGTCTCCTGCAGCAAAAACACCCCTATTGTTGACCTGATAATTATTCTCTGTGGCGTTCAGTAATTGTCGTTGATTCAATGATAAGTCCAACATTTCAGCGGTACTGGCTTTGGTACCTGTAAAACCCATGGCTAGATAAACCCTTTCACAAGGCCAATACTGTTCGCTGTCTGGTATTTCATGCAATTGCATGCGACCATTTTCAACTGACCAGCTTACTTTTACAGTCTTTAACCCAACTAACTTGCCACACTCGTTGCCGACGAAAGCTTTGGTGGCAATACTCCATTGTCGCTCAGCACCTTCCTGATGCGAGCTACTGGTGCGTAATCGCATGGGCCAATAAGGCCAGGGCTGATTTTCGGGCCTGGAAGCGGTTGGTTTTGGCATGATTTCAAAGTTTAAAACAGACTTGGCGCCCTGTCTGATAGAGGTGCCAATACAATCTGATCCTGTATCACCACCACCAATCACAATCACCTGTTTGCCTTTGGCGGACAGTTCTTCAGACAGTGGCTCTGAACCTGTCACCACCCGATTGTTATGACTTAAAAAGTCCATCGCTTGAATGACGCCCTTAAATTCAGCGCCTTCAATGGGCAATGCTCTTCTGTCATTGGCACCTACACAAACAGCAATGGCATCATACAAACCCTTTAATTCATCAATCGTTATGTCCTTACCTATCTCACAACCTGTTCTGAATTCAATGCCGGCTTGCTGCATCAGTTTCAGTCGTCGATCAATGATGTGCTTTTCAAGTTTAAAATCAGGAATGCCATATCGAAGCAAGCCACCTGGTTTTTGATCTTTTTCAAACACAACGACCGTATGACCGGCTCTGTTTAACTGTTCAGCAGCCGCCAGACCTGCTGGTCCAGAACCTATGATGGCGACTTTTTTACCAGTTCTGAGGATGTTAATGTCTTCTTTAAGCCATTGATTCTCAAAAGCTTTCTCTGCAATGTTCTTTTCAATGTTTTCTATGGTGACAGGTTGATTATCAATGTTTAGCACACAAGCTTCTTCACAAGGTGCGGGGCATAGCCTGCCAGTAAACTCTGGAAAGTTGTTGGTTTGGTGTAATAAGTCACTGGCTTTCTGCCATTGTTCTTTGTAAACCGCGTCATTGAAGTCTGGAATCAAATTACCCAACGGGCAGCCACTGTGACAAAATGGAATGCCACAATTCATACATCTGGCAGCCTGATGGTTCAGTTCTTTATCATTCAGAGGCAGTGTAAATTCATGGTAATCTTTTGTTCGTTGTTTAACCTCTTTATAGTTTTCAACTTTACGACCATAATCTAAAAATCCAGTTGTTTTACCCATCAGCCAACCTCCTGTAATTGTCGCTCTTGTTCCAGGCGCAACAATGCCAGACGATACTCTTCAGGAATCACTTGCACGAAATGAGCCAGTTGATTGGTCCAATCATTGAGGATGCTACGGGCCAATTGACTGTTGGTGTAGTTGGCGTGGTTTTCTACCAGATATCTTAATTGACCGGCGTATTCATCCATAACTTCGGTTAAATTCAAGGCCTCATCTGCGCATAATTTGTCCAATACTTTTGTTGGGTCATAAACAAAGGCCATACCACCTGACATGCCTGCAGCAAAATTTCTTCCCACTTGACCTAAGACCACTACAGTGCCACCGGTCATATACTCACAGCCATGATCGCCAATGCCTTCAACCACAGCTTGTGCGCCTGAGTTGCGAACGGCAAACCGCTCACCTGCCATGCCATTGATATATACAGAACCAGATGTGGCTCCATATAGGGTCACGTTACCTGTGATGATGTTCTCATGCGGTATTATTTGAGCATTTTCAGGCACTTTTATGATGACTTTAGCACCACACAAGCCTTTCGCCAGATAGTCATTGGTATTACCAGAAACTTTGAATGTCACGCCATGTGTGGCAAAAGCAGCAAAGCTTTGCCCCGCTGAACCTTTAAAATTCAATGTCAGTGTATCCTCAGGTAAACCAGCAGCGCCATGATGTTTGGATATTTCATTACTTAGAATGGCGCCTACAGCCCGATCTGTGTTTTGAACCACATAATCCAGGGTGGTCTTCTCTTTACGGAACAAGGCCATGTGTGCCTGTTCTATGATATTGAAGTCTATGGACTTCTCAAGTTCATGTTGCTGTTCTTCACAGCCGTATAATTTATGGCCTTTGTTGGCTTTGGCTTGATAAAGGATGGGAGACAAATCCAGTCCGAGGGTTTTGCTGTTGTTTCTGAGTTTATTGCGATTGAGTTTTTGTACTTGACCCACCATTTCATTGACGGTGCGAAAACCCAATGAAGCCATGATGGCTCTTAACTCTTCTGCCACAAAATACATGAAGTTAACCACATGCTCGGGTTTGCCTTTGAATTTTTTGCGCAGTACCGGATTTTGTGTGGCAATTCCCACAGGACAGGTGTTTAAGTGGCACGCACGCATCATGACACAACCGGAAGCGACCAGTGGTGCTGTGGCAAAACCAAATTCTTCTGCGCCTAATAAACACGCTATAGCTACATCTCGGCCAGTTTTCAGTTGGCCATCACATTCCAATCGCACCCGGTTTCTTAGATCATTGGCCACCAATGTTTGTTGTGCTTCTGCCAGACCCAACTCCCAGGCCAATCCTGTGTGTTTGAGTGAGGTCAATGGTGCTGCACCGGTGCCCCCATCGGCCCCAGAAATCAAAATGACATCAGCTTTGGCTTTGGCGACGCCTGCAGCAACAGTGCCAACACCTACTTGAGAAACCAATTTGACATTGATTCGGGCACTGCGATTGGCTGCTTTCAAATCGTAAATCAGTTGTGACAGGTCTTCGATGGAGTATATGTCATGATGCGGTGGCGGTGAAATCAAACCTACGTAAGGTGTCGAGTTTCTGGTGGCTGCGATTTCATGATTGACTTTGGAGCCCGGTAATTGGCCACCTTCACCTGGTTTAGCACCCTGAGCCATTTTGATTTGAATTTCAGAAGCATGTGTCAGGTAATTAGATGTGACTCCAAACCTTCCAGATGCTACTTGCTTGATGGCTGAATTTCGCCATTCACCGTTGGGGTTGTGGAAAAACCTTTGTTCCTTCTCTCCGCCTTCGCCAGAATTACTTTTACCGCCTATACGATTCATAGCAATGGCTAAGTTTTCATGGGCTTCTTCAGAAATGGAACCATAAGACATTGCCCCGGTTTTAAAACGTTTAACAATTTCTGTCCAAGGTTCTACTTCTGATAATGGGATCGGATCCAATTCAGTGAATTCCAACATGCCACGTATGGTCATCAAAGCACGATTTTGCTCATTAATCAATTCAGCATACTGTTTATAATCAGAGTGGTTGTTGCTCCTGACTGCTTTTTGTAAACGAGCCACCGTTTCCGGATTGAATTGATGCTTTTCGCCATGTCTGCGCCAACGATATTCCCCACCTGGTTCGATCAAATCATTGTGTTGAACTCGTTTAAAACTGTTTTGATGGACTTGATTGATGTTTTTTTCAATCTCATACAAACCAATGCCTTCAAGTCGTGTTGGAGTGCCTGGAAAGTATCTTTGTGTGGTTTTCTTATTCAATCCAACGCATTCAAATATTTGTGAGCCGCGGTATGAGTTCAGGGTGGATATACCAATCTTATTCATGACCTTTAATATCCCTTTGCCAACAGCTGTGTTGTAATTTTTAACCGCCTCTCGATAACTGATATTTTCAAGTTCGTTGGCATCAATCAATTCGGCAATGATGTCATTAACAAAGTAAGGATTGATTGCACTGGCACCATATGCAAACAACATGGCAAAATGATGTATTTCTCTGGGCTCAGCCGACTCTATGATGACGCTGCATTTGGAGCGTTTGTGCAGTGCATGCAATCCATTATTCAAATATGAGCATGCCAGCAATGCAGGTATGGGAGCCAGTTGCTGATCAGTGTTCCTGTCAGACAGTAAAATGATGCTGTGACCCTCATCGATGGCATCAGCAGCCACCTGTACCATTTGCTCAAGTGCCAACTCAAGTCCATTCAATCCTCTGATTGCTTCATATAAAATAGGCACTGTTTTGGTTTTAAAACCTGCGTCTTTATAGGTTCTGATTTTATGCAAATCTCTTTTGGATATCACCGGATTGGCAATTTTCAATTTTCGGCAATGCTCAGGTAAACGAGCAAAGATATTTTGGTCGGCACCTAAAGTTAAACTGATGTCAGTAACCATGCCTTCTCTGATGCCGTCCAAAGGTGGGTTGGTCACTTGGGCAAACAACTGAGTGAAATAGTTGTACAGCAATTGGCTTTTCTCTGAGAGTATAGCCAAAGGGGTATCAGAACCCATTGACCCTATCGGTTCCTTGGCATGTTGAGCCATGGGTTGAATGATTAATTCGATGTCTTCCTGGGTATATCTGAATAGGCGCTTTCTTTGCGCTGCTGTGATTTGTTCATCAAATTGGTCAACACCCGAATCTGGAATGTCTTTGAGGTGTTTCAAATGGCTGTTGAGCCATTGTTGATAAGGTAATTTTTGTGTGATGCGTTGTTTGATTTCTTCATCATTAACAATTCGCCCTTCTCCCATATGCACCAAAAACATTTTACCGGGTTCTAATCGGCCATGTTGGACCACGTTCTCAGGAGCAATATCCACCACCCCAGTCTCTGACGACATGACAACATAGCCATCTTTAGTAACCGTATAGCGTGAAGGTCTTAAACCGTTTCGATCTAATACAGCACCGATGTAATTGCCATCTGTAAATGGTATCGATGCAGGGCCATCCCAAGGCTCCATAAGGCAAGAATTGTATTCATAAAAAGCTTTTTTACCATCATCCATGTGAGCATTTTTTTCCCAGGCCTCTGGTATAAGTAACATCATTACTTCAGGCAGGGAACGGCCTGATATCAGTAATAATTCGACCACCATGTCCAAAGAGGCAGAGTCAGATTTATTGGGCAGAACTACTGGCAATATGGCTTTTAAATCGTCACCGAACCAATCACATACCATCAACTCTTCACGCGACATCATGCGCCTGATGTTGCCTTTGATGGTGTTAATTTCGCCATTGTGACAAATGTACCTAAAGGGTTGCGCCAAATCCCAAGTAGGAAATGTGTTGGTTGAAAATCGTTGATGTACCAAAGCCAATCGAGTCACCACCAACGGATTCAGTAAATCCTGGTAGTAAAACTTGATGTCCTGTGGCATCAACAATCCCTTAAAAATAATGGTTTTATTACACAGGCTGGGTACATAAAAAAGGTCCGACTCTGAGAGACCTGATTTTCTGACTAGATGTTCAGTGATTTTTCTTGCAGCAAATAATTTTCGACGGAAATCAAAATCATTAAGAGCGTTGTTAGATGTGTTTTTGTCAGGTGCAACAAACAGTTGTTCGATGTAGGGTTCATTTTCCGCGGCAATTTCACCCAAAACTGAACGATCCAAAGGTACTTTACGCCAGCCTAAAACGGACAAAGCTTGCTTGTTTAACTGCTCAGTAAAAATTCGTTTAACATAATCACATTGATTATTCTTTTGTGGTAAGAATACATTGGCTACGGCATATCGCCCGGGATCAGGTAGTTCAAAAGAACACACCTCAAGGAAGTATTGATGAGGAATGTCAATCAGAATGCCTGCACCATCTCCGGTCTTACCATCGGCACTGACAGCGCCTCGATGCTCCAGTTTTTCCAGTATGACCAGAGCTTTATTAATGATGTCATGTGATTTTTCACCTTTCAAGCTGCAAATGAAACCCGCACCACAGGCATCATGTTCAAACTCTGATAAGTATAACCCCCGCTCTTTTAGTTCTTTGTCAATTTGATGCTTCATACCTCACTCCAAGCTGACAAACCCACCTTTTAGCAGATAAGCGTTATCAACTTATAGAATGAAAGTAGCACAACAAATTAGAGTAATGACTCTAACATCGACTAAAGATGAATGAATATTTCTCTGTTAGCTCAAATTTGTTGTGTCACGATGGGCAGCTTGGGCGGTACTTTTTTGTCAGCTTTTCGTTGTTCAAAAGCTTCAGTGGCAGCCTCTAGCTTGGCTTGTTCTTCAAGCAGGGCTACATGCATTTTGCGGTACATTTTGAGCGAATAAAAACTGAAAGGACTGAAAAACAATTTGATAATAACAGGCATCAGTTCTATGGCTATAAAAAATATTTTCAACATCCAGCTGAATAAAACTGCCGCTTCACCCAATTCTGGATCGGCATGGATTTTATTCAAAGCGAGGTATCTGACCAACATGCCTGTTTTCTGCTCATAAAACAACCCATCATTGATCAGTTTGGTACGGTAATCAGCAAGTTTATTTTGTTTGTCATCAATTTGTTGCGTCAGTAATTGTTGCTCCTTTTGCAAGTCATTATTCAATTGTTGTAAGCGCTCATCATTGATGGTTAAAGTGGCCGTCTTCTCACTGAGCGTATTGCTCTTCAACTGATAATCATTCAAGGTGTTGGTGGTGGTTAATATGTTGACTTCAATATTTTGCAGTCTGGCTTTGGTGTCTTCTATTTCCTGTTCGATCACTGGAATTAATTCTGCCAGCTGAGTATAGGTCTTGACTGCACGTTCATATTTCGGCCCTTCAGTGGGTGGTCTACCGTCCTGACCAGTGCGTTCCAGTATAGCTTCGTTGAACCAGTATTGGTAATCCTGCCGAGTTTTGCTGAGTGTTTCGTTAAGCTGTCCAATATTGTTGATCGTGTTTTTTTGGTCACGTTGCAACTCTTCAAGGGTAACCTGATAGTTGTCTATGCTGTTGGCCACAGTGTCCTGGTCATAAGATTCATCGGTATTTTTAATTTGTTCCTGAGTGGTTCTTAAGTTGAGGATTTCTTGTTGTAACTGTCCAATTTTGGTTTCAGTGGCATTAACGGTAGTATCAAGCTCTTGCTCAAAATCTGCCATTCTAGCGAAGTACTCCTGATTGTTCTTTACAACATCTTTCTGAATTTGTTCATCAATCGCGTTTGATTGCAAACTGATTTCAGCCAAGGTCGCCAATCCGATGGCAATAATCAACGAATATATCAACCTTGGTATCAGTCCGAATAATTGTCGAATGGGTAAACCACGTTTAAATGGGTTGCGTAATGCCCAATCTGAACCAATGATGGCTTGATCAAGGAAAAACAAAGTTAAAGCAAAGACAAAGCCAACAGTGTAAGCCGCAAACGGTGATAAAAATATCGAAACACCGTAGGAAAACAGTAAAAATGTGAATGCAAATGTAACCAATTGCCTGAACACCATCGCATAAGCCAACATACGATCATAACGACCACTTTCGGCTAACACATCAGTATCAGTCAAAGACAGAAAAGCGCACAACTTGAACCAGATTGATTCATCGCGGGGAGCAGATTGACTCATTTAAAACCTCTTTTTTAGCCTCAACAATCATTACTTGAGGACAGAAACAAAATCCGGGTGCCATGGATTTATTGAAAAATCATTCAAAAATAGTAGATATCCACTTTTTTTCTGACTTTCAACAATCAGTTTAGTTCAAACTTTCACCCAAGTGCAATGGAATTAACACTTCTTTGATTGTATCTCAGGCTTATGACCTTCGGCGGTTTCCAATTAATCTTCAAATCGATTGTTTTCACTGGGGAACCGTTCTCTGATTTGATCTTTAATTTGATCAGCTTCCTGGCGTTTACCCTGCGCATTGAGCACAATGACTAAGTGGTCATAAGATTCACGATCTAACTCATTACCATCAATAGCCATACGGAGGTATTTTTCAGCCTGTGTCAAATCACCTTTTTTATAATAAATCCAGCCAACAGAATCCAATATGGCTTTGTTGTCAGGTTTCAAGGCATAAGCTTGCATGATATGCTCATATGCCATATCCAGATTCATATCATGGTCAGCCCAAGTGTATCCAAGTGCATTGAGTGCATCAGCATTCTCAGGGTCATCCTTAAGAATGGTCTTTAAGTCTTTTTCCAACTTATCAATGTGATTATTTTGTTCGTGAAGCATGGCTCTTGAATATAGCAGGTCAGCATTATTTGGAAACATTTGTAAAGCCTGGGTTGCTATAGTGATGGCAGTATCTAATTTTTTTGTTTTACGCAACAGTTCAATTTCATTCAAATATGCAGGAATCGCTTGTTCAGCTGGCCCATTTTGCACTTGCTTGAATAAAATGATGGCACGATCATCATTACCTTGCTCCATCAGGGCTCTACCCATCAAGAGTTTCGCGGCACTTAAATCCGCACTGTTTTTGATTTTTTGCAAAACCGACAAACTGGTATCGTAGTCTTCCAGCCAATAGGCTAACTCACCAATTTCAAGGTATTGCTTTGCTGTTAATTCTTCAGTTTCAATAATGGCTTTAAGCTGTTCAAACTTATTCATGACCTCGTCATTTTTTTGTTGTTGAAATAACAACACAATTTGTTGGAACAACAGTTTTGGATTTAAATCTGCAGACGACAACAATGCCAATGCTTCATCATTGCGTTGGGTATAACTGAGTAAAGTGGCATATTGTCCTAAATATTCGCTATTTTTAGGTTCTTGTTGCAATAACCATAGATAATCCTGCTCTGCATGTTCGGTGTCTTCAAGCATCAGATACAAACGTGCACGCCAATAGACATAGGCCGCTTTTTTTTCTTTACTTATGGCTTTACTGATGACTTCAACAGCCGGCTGGTTTTTTTGAAATTGTGTCAAAACCCGACTAAAACCGTAAAGTTCATCTGGGTTATTTTTAATATAGCTGTTCTTCAGAGCTTTATCCACCAAAGGTAAGGAAAGGTCAACTGGCACGGTTACCAACGCCATTCTGATGTATTCCCAACGTTCCTGACTTTGTCCTGCCAGCGACATCATTTCATTGATTCGGCGGATGGCATCTCCGTAATTTTTTTCTTGCAAACTGAACAGTGTGTGTTGCTGGAGTTCGGTCCAAGCAAGTGTCTCTGTTTTTTTGTCTGGTTTAATGGGCTGCTGACAGGCAACCAAAATTAAAAACAACAGGGAGAAAAAAAAGATTTTTGTCTGTCTCATAGTCTTTCTATTAGTTCATGTGTGTCAAAAGTTCAGCTTGGGCCTCCTGATTCAGTGGCTCAATCAGTATATCCAAATCACCATCTATGATTTCATTCAACTTATAAATTGTCAAGTTGATACGATGGTCACTGATTCGACCTTGTGGGTAATTATAAGTTCGAATTCTTTGTGATCGGTCACCACTGCCAACTTGTAATTTTCTCTCTTCAGACTGTACTGCTTTAATTTTAGACTGCTCAGCGTCAAGGATACGGGCTGATAGCAGTGACATGGCCTTAGCTTTGTTTTTGTGCTGTGATCGTTCGTCTTGGCACTCAACGACTGTATTGGTTGGAATGTGAGTAATTCTTACAGCTGAATCAGTGGTATTAACATGCTGTCCACCAGCTCCAGATGAACGAAAAGTATCTATTCGCAAATCAGCAGGATTAATGTCAATGGTTTCAATATTAGCCACTTCTGGTAACACCGCCACTGTACAAGCGGAAGTATGTACCCTGCCCTGTGATTCTGTTTCTGGTACCCGTTGAACCCGATGGGTACCAGATTCAAATTTGAATTTAGAATAGGCTCCTTCACCTTCAACCAAAGCAATAACTTCCTTAAAACCACCATGTTCTCCTTCATTCACACTGACAATGCTGATGCGAAATTTTTGTTTCTCAGCATAGCGGCTGTACATTCTGAATAAATCACCCGCAAATATGGCAGCTTCATCTCCACCAGTTCCTGCTCTGATTTCAAGGTAAATATTTTTATTGTCATTAGGGTCTTTGGGCAACAATAAAATTTTCAACTCTTCATCAAGCCGAACTAATTGTATTTCCGCTTCTGCAAGACTTTCCTTGGCCAAATCTGCCATCTCTGCATCTGCAAGCATCTCTTTTGCCTCAACGAGATCATTTTGTGCCTGTTTGTAATCACGGTAATTTAAGACCAAGGGTTCTATTTGTGCATATTCTTTGGATAAATCTCTGAACTTATTCTGATTAGCCATCACTTCTGGATCAGCCAACAACAGCGCTATTTCTTCATACCGATCTTGGGCATGTTCAAGTTTTATTTCAATTTCAGGCGTCATCATTTATTTCCAAATCAAACAGTTGTGCAACTAACTTAATGTGATCTTCATTACCAGATTCAATCACTTTTTTTATACCTATCATTTGATGATGTGATAGTTTTTTACTGACTTGATGAGCTACCGTTGTGATTTTATTGATATGTTCTTCTGGTAAATCCTGTGTTATCTGTTTAGCCACCACATGTTTTTTAATATGTTCCACCTTCATCTGATACTGCTTCAATAATTGGTGATGTCGACGTGTTTTTAGCCATTGTCCAAGCAATTCGGCTTCCGCTTTTATGATTCGTGTAGCTTCCTCAATGGTGCTTTCACGACGCTGCATGTTTTTGGTGATAACTGTTTCTAAATCATCTACAGTATAAAGAAAAACATCATCCAGGTTTTTAATTTGGTCCTCAATGTCTCTTGGCACTGAAATATCAATCATCACCATTGGCTTAAACTTTCTCACTTGCAAAGCATCTGTAGTTGCTTTATACGAAACAATCGGTTCGGGACTGGCCGTAGCTGTGAACACCAAATCAAATTCATGTAATTTGTTCGAAAGGTGTTCAAAAGGTAAAACCAGGGCATGAAAATGGCTGGCCAAGTTTTTTGCCTTGGCTTGAGTACGGTTACAGATTGTCATGTTGCTGGCATGATGATTAATCAGGTATCGTACTAATAATTCTGCGGTTTCTCCTGCACCTATGACTAAAACTTTTTGTTGTTCCAGAGAACCAAATATCTGTCTACCCAACTGCACGGCACAATGAGCCACTGATACCGGATTGCGTCCAATTTCAGTATCTGAACGAACCAACTTAGCAGTTTTGAATGCCATTTGAAATAGCTTATTGATTTCACTATTAACTGCATGTTTTTGGGCTTCATCGAAAGCACGTTTGACCTGTCCTTGTATTTGTGTTTCACCTAAGACCAAAGAATCAACACCAGCTGTGACCGCGAATAAATGTGCAGCACAATCAATTCCTTTTTTGAAATAAACATACTTTTCTGTGTAATCAAAATGAAAAATATCATTCAGTTTTGTTTGCAACAATTCAATCGAGGGTGTCGATAAGTAGTATTCTGTTCGGTTACAAGTACTGAGCACTACAACAGAGTCAATTACTTGATGTTTCAAAAGCGATTGGTTGTGTGATTCATACTCAGTTTCAGCCACAGTAAACTGTTCCCTGATGTTAACTTCAGCAGTTTTGTGATTAATTCCAAGTAAACAAATGGCCATAGAAATTGACAGGAATTGCAGCTAACAATGGCTACAGTTGCACACCCAACTTTTTAACTAAATTGACAATTTTATCATGCAATTCCTGTGGGGTTGGTGCCAATAATGTGGAGTGGCCAATTTTTCTACCTGGCCTGGGTTCCTTACCATAAAGGTGCCAATATAAATCAGGTTCAATAATACTTAATACATTATCAGGAAAGGCACCAATCCAGTTAAGCATGGCAGCCATTCCATTCATGGCCGTTGAACCCAAGGGAAGATTTAATCCTGCACGTAAATGATTTTCAAATTGAGAAGTGTGTGCACCCTCAATAGTCCAATGACCGGAATTATGAACTCGTGGGGCCATTTCATTAACAAAAACCTGTTCATTGGTTTGGAAAAATTCAATAACCAAGACTCCCACATAATTCAATACCTCAGCCAATTTAACCGCATGCGATGTTGTTTCTTCATCCAGCGGACTACTTTTGGCAGGAACAATAGTGGTGGTCAATATCCCATCTTTATGCTTGTTTTCGCAAAGTGGCCAGGTTTTTATGGCACCTAAACCATTTCGAGCCACAATCACAGACACTTCCCTGACAAAGGGAACCCTTTGCTCTAAAATTAAATCTTGAGAATACAGTTCATCAGGAACACTGTTGATACTTTCGGCCGAGTCGATTCTGAATTGACCTTTACCATCATAGCCCATGCGACGGGTTTTCAAAATACCATCATAATTAAATTTTTTGGCTGCAAACTTAAGTTCAGAACAGCTATTGATGATTTCAAATTCAGCAGTTGGTATACCATGATTGCGGCAAAACTGTTTTTCAGTCAAGCGATCCTGAGCAATTTCAAGTACATCCGGACTTGGGAAAACTGGCTTTTTTTTCTGCACAAATCGTAACGTATCAACCGGAACATTTTCAAAATCAATGGTAACAATATCCACTTTTTGACAAAATTCCTCCAAAGCCACCTCATTGTGATAGTCGGCGACCATAAGCTCACCGAGTTGGCCAGCACAGGCATTAGCTGAGGGGTCAAAAAAAACAAATTCAAAACCCAATGGATAGCCTGATAATGCCATCATTCGAGCCAATTGACCACCACCTAATATGCCAATTTTAGGATTCATTTTGTTTCTGGGTTGGGGTTTTCCATCACACTTGTGGTTTGTCTGTCGCGAAAGGCTTGTAGTATTGTTGCTACATTTTCATCCAACAAGGCAATAATTGCCGCTGCTGATAAAGCCGCATTTTTTGCTCCAGCAACACCAATACTCATAGTTAGCACCGGCACGCCAGCTGGCATTTGCACAATAGATAACAAAGAATCGACACCATTCAAGGTTTTGGATTGAATAGGTACGCCAATTACCGGTAAAGTGGTCTTAGCCGCCACCATGCCCGGTAGATGGGCAGCACCGCCAGCGGCCGCTATAATTAATTTTAAACCCCGTGATGCGGCATTTTCAGCATACTGAAACATTTTATCCGGCGTTCTGTGAGCAGAAACCACTTCTTGCTCAAAAGTTACCCCAAGTTGTTTCAATAATTCAGCACAATGTTTCATGGTTTCCCAGTCAGACTGGGACCCCATAATTAAACCCACTTGTGGTTTTTGATCAATCATTTA
>JAGRJR010000169.1 GCA_020442635.1 Lysobacterales bacterium | reverse complement strand
AAGAGGAATTGCAATCAAGTCTGGTTCAATGGTTTATTTGGCCGATGGTAACCGCGGCATAGTAATAGGTGTTGAGGTGGATGGAACAGTTGACATTAAGCTCATGCCAATTCGTGTAAATGCCCTGTTGAATTCGGAACGATTCAAATGAATCCAAAGAAATTAATTCTGTTTGTTATATTGGCTACTCTACTTCACGGTTGTAGTAATGAAACTTCTCAACGCAGCTTAAGTTACCACATGTATGTGTGGAATCAATTATGGACTGATGATGTGTTTGATGCATTTCAACAATGGAAGCCACAGTTAGCGGGATTTCATGTATTGGCATTAACGATGGACAAAAACCAACGGTTTAAAAGAATACAACTTGATCCAAAGGCATTAGCAAACGTAAAAGAAACGACTTTTGTTATCCGGATCAATGGTCACACTTTACCAAGTACAACTTCTTTGCTAACAGAAGTGGCATATTTGCAAACAGCAGGATTGATTAAGCAAAACAGTCGCATTGAAATTGACTATGATGCACCTACCAGCCAACTTGGGACATATGCAGCCTGGCTTCAGGACTTACAGTCGTCAATTGAAATTCCCTTGGGAATTACGGCAATTCCCACTTGGTCAAACTCCAAGGACCTAAGGAAGTTACTCGACCAGCTGGATTATTATGTGCTTCAAGTGCACTCCGTGTTGTCACCTGAAAAGGGGTTGTTTGATCAAGAACTGGCTTTAAATTGGGTCAAAAATTTTAATCAAATCAGTGACACACCTTTTCTGTTGTCACTGCCATCCTATTGGTATGAAGGCGGATTTGATAGAAACAATGAATTACAGTTTTTACAAGCCGAACAACCACAATTTATCAGCTCATATTCTTCCAAAGAAATTTACGCTGATCCTAAAGAACTGGCGAAAGCCATAAACTTAATTCATGCATTGGATCTAAAACACTTAACAGGAATTATTTGGTTTCGTATGCCCAATGAATCAGACCAAAGAACGTTTTCGAATCAAACACTGGCTCATCTAATGAATGGCACTTATACTTGGCAAGATAATCTTGAGTTACACAAAGTTCCCATCAGCAACACGTCATCTAATTATGATTTTTTTCTGGTGAACGCATCAGAGGTGGATGTGGTTTCTCAAGGTAATTATTCTTTAGCAGGTTGCCAGCAGAAGCATCTCATTAATGGGGTTACAGCAGTAGATTCGATTTTAAATATTACAAACAAAAGTGTGTTTCGACCAGGTGAAAAGATTCGTGTTGGTTGGGGCACGTGTGAGGGAGAAAATAAATGATGAAAATTATTCAGCTATTTTTGGGGTTTTTACTGTTATTTACCTCAGATGTTGGATTTGGCTGTGGCCCAGATTTTCAAAAGTTTTTGTTGTCAAACAGGTACCAAACCCTGATCAAATCTCATGAGGGTCGATTCGATGAATTGATTCGATTGAATTACAACGACTATGAAGCGCCTAAGATTCCATACAATGCAAAAATTGATGGTTTAGACCACATCTTCGACCAAACAAAACGAAAAGTAAAAATCGAAGCACAATACTTATCTACAGAGGATTTCAAATTATTAGAAACAGCAAAAGAGACCGAACCATTTGAAGATGCCAAAGCAATGCTGGATCAAATGGAAAATCGAATCGCTGCCAGCTATTATGAGGTCACGCTCAAGTATTATGATTATCGTGAACACACCCCAGAAAGATTCTCTCAAGTTCCATATCCCGTATTTACTGCTGATAATACACCTTGGCAACTTTGGGCTTTGTTCAATATAGCCAGAGGCCAGTTACATTTTGAATCAGAAGAATCTATCCGACAGGCTATTAAAGGCTTCAAAGAAATCATAGCATTGGTTGAAAAAGGTATTTATGATACTCAACATGTGGCTGCCGGTAGCCTTGGGTACTTGGCCACAGCATATTTATATAGCGGCCAGTACGACCAGTCTTTCAAAACAATTTTTCAACTCAAAGCATTGGGTTCTACAGATTACCAGCAACGAATTTTGGACAACCTCAGGTACATCATGAGGTATTTGTCAGATGAAATGCGACAAAAGGCATTGTCACAACCACTGACACGATCCTTGATGATAAAAATGTCCTATTCCCACTTTAACGGGTACGATAAACTCCATGAAAAGGTTTATCATGACTTATTAAGCTTAAATGAAGGCAGTATGGATGGATTTGAGTACTTGGCTAATTATGCTTACCGCAAAGGTTTGTATGAAGAAGCGCAAGAACTGGCTGCAAAATCAGATACACTACTGGCTAAATCAGTTTTGGCAAAATTGGCGATAAGAAAAGATGATATCCCACTAGCACAAAGTCTTTATGGTCAAATCATCAGTGAGTTAAAAAATGATGTTGAATTAAATGCTGACAGTTGTGCCTTATTGGGTGAAAGTGCTTTGATTATAGCTTCCCAAGGGGACTTTTTACAAGCGTTTGAAGTGCTAATGTCAACCGAAGGTCAATACTGGGCTGATGTCGCTTATTTGGCGGAGAATATCTTATCAATCCAAGAACTTAAAAAGTTTATTGATAACAACAAACAACTCAACAACAACCAACCCGTTGATTACTTTGGTATGGACTTTCAGGGAATTGAGAGGATGGGTATCCAAAATAATTCTTATATTGCTCTGAAAGATGTTTTGGCAAGAAGGCTGATGCGTGATGGGCAGTTTGACTTAGCCGCAGAATATTTTAGTGACTATCCAAGAGAAATTGCTCAATCTTATATCCTGCTGAAGAACAAAGCCGAAGGCAGCCAAGGAGAACAAAGAGCAAGATATTTGTGGGAGTTGGCTTTGCTCACGCGTAAACGTGGAGGTCATCTTCTGGCTTTTGAAGGGTCTCCCGATTGGTATATGTATAATTTGAATTTTACAGGTGAGAGTGACTATATTGAGCCTGATCATGATGGCTTGATGTCTGAAGCTGAATTGTTGAGATTGTCTCAATACAAAAAAGCCCCAAGAATGCGCTGGAGTTATCGCGGATTAGCTGCTGAGACAGCTAAGCTTGCTGCTGAATATCTGGTACCTCAAACACCTGATTATGAGCATTTGTTGTGCAAGGCTGCTTCTTGGGTGATTGATCAAGATGAATACAAAGCCAAAGAATATTTCAAGACATTTCTGGTTAATGCCAAACCCGTGGAAGACAGAAAACTATTTGGACGCGAGTGCAGTACTCCTTTTGCCGCTGATTAATATGAAACACACCAAAATCACAGTAACAACACTTTTTTTAGGACTGATTATTTTTTGGTGGTTTAATACTGAAAAGGAAATTAAATCGAATAACTACACTCCGGAAAAC
>JAGRJR010000168.1 GCA_020442635.1 Lysobacterales bacterium | reverse complement strand
CAGTGGCAAGGTATATTTGGCTATCGATCGTTTCAATCAGGATATGCTGTACGTGTACTACTTACAATCTGGTGTTGGCTCAAATGATATTGGATTGGATCGTGGTCAAATTGGTGGTAATTCGCTGGTACAATTTAAACGCTACGGTAACAAAGTGATGATGGTTGAGCCCAACCAATCTTATAGAGCCTATTCCGATAATAAGCTGGAAAGAAAAGCGGTTGAGGATGGGTTTGCCCAATCAGTGCTTTGGGGTGGTGAGGTAGTGGCTCAAAGCAATCAAACCGTGTTGGTTGATTGGACCACGTATCTATTGCGTGATTCTCAAGGCATCAGCCAACGTTTGGCACAAATGAATGAAGGGCAATTTAAAGTAGACAGCAACCGTTCTGCCATCTACATGGACAACAGTAAAAATTTTCCAAAGAATACTGAGTTTGAGGCCCTGATAACCCTACAAGGTCAAAACCCGGGGCAACACATCAGCTCAGTGGCTCCGACTCATAACATCATTACTGTACGTACTCATCACTCTCTGGTTCAACTACCCGAACACCCCATTAAGCCTCGACATTTTGACCCAAGATCAGGAGGGATTCCTGTCTCTTTTCGTGATTATGCAGCACCATTGGGACAAGCAATGGATCAACAATGGGTGATTCGCCACCGTCTTGAGAAAAAAAACCCAAAAGCTCAAGTCAGCGACCCAGTTAAACCAATCACATACTACCTCGATCCTGGCACACCTGAACCTGTACGTTCTGCTTTGTTAGATGGTGCCAAATGGTGGTCGGATGCCTTTGAATATGCAGGCTTTTCTAACGCCTTTGACGTCAAACTTTTACCAGAAGATGCCGATCCGCTGGACATGCGTTATAACACCATTCAATGGGTTCACCGTTCCACCCGAGGCTGGTCCTATGGTGCCAGCATTGTCGACCCTCGGAGTGGTGAAATCCTTAAAGGCCATGTCACATTAGGCTCCCTGCGGGTGCGCCAAGATATGTTGATCGCCCAAAGCTTGCTATCGCCTTATGATGACCGTCAAAACACAACCCAAGTTGAACAAGACATTGAAAGCATGGCATTAGCACGCTTGCGTCAATTATCCGCTCATGAAGTCGGTCATACTTTGGGTTTAATCCATAATTTTTACGCCAGCAGTAAAGACCGTGCCTCTGTGATGGATTATCCACACCCTTTGATTCAACTGAACGACGCTGGCCAACTGGACTTTAGCGATGCTTATGATGTTGGTATTGGCGATTGGGACAAGGTTTCATTAGCCTATCTTTACCAGGATTTTGGCGATCGTGATGAAAAAACTGCCTTGAATGAATTGTTGGGCAACGCCCGTGAAGCAGGCCATGTTTTTATAGCTGATCGTGATGCCAGAACGCCAGGCGGCAGCCACCCCTACGCACACCTCTGGGATAATGGCAAAGATGCAGCTCAAGGCTTGCTGGATGTGCTGAACATCAGGAAAGTGGCTTTGCAAAAATTTGGCCTTGAGACCATCAAAACGGGTGAAACTTTATCAAATCTTGAGCGCCATCTGGTACCTGTTTATCTGTTCCATCGTTACCAAACCGAAGCGGCAGTTAAACTTATCGCTGGCGTTAATTACCGCTATGCGACCAAAGGTGAGCCTGATGTTCTGGCCGAAATCGTTGATACCGAACAACAACAAAAGGCA
This sequence comes from Lysobacterales bacterium, assembly GCA_020442635.1. Taxonomy (GTDB): domain Bacteria; phylum Pseudomonadota; class Gammaproteobacteria; order Xanthomonadales; family Marinicellaceae; genus Marinicella. The sequence continues at coordinate 1,688 of JAGRJR010000168.1, read as the reverse complement.
CTTGATGCTGTGTTAAAAACCATTGATGCTGAAACTTTGGCTCTACCCAGATCATTACTGGGTTATTTATTGCCTCCAGTGGAAGGCAGTTATCGGGATCGTGAACATTTTAAACACCGTACCGGACTGAATTTTGATGCGCTCGGCGTTGCTGAAACTGCTGCTAAACATAGTTTGTCCTTATTGTTCAATGCAGAACGGGCCAATCGCCTGGTTGAACACCATGCCAGAGATAAAGCATTTCCCAGTCTAAATAAAGTTCTTCATCATGTATGGCAAAATACTTGGCAAGTTGATCATGATGACAGTTATTTACAAACCATACAACAAGGTATCAATTGGGTCACATTGCAACAAATCATGACATTGGCAGCCGACAAAAAAGCCTCGCCATTAACCTCAGCACTGATCAAAGACTTTTTAAAATCCAAGCAAAAAGGTTTAAACAAGATGCGTTATAACAAAGCAATCAATCAGGCAGCAGCCAAAGCAATATCACATTTTCTTGAAAACCCACAAGAGTTTGTATCAGACCCAAGTGATCAAGCCATGCCACCAGGCTCACCAATTGGTATGTTCTATTAACGCTTTATTAACCGACATTGTGGAAAAATGAATGTATAAAAAGGAGGTATATGCATGAAACCAATTACAATATTTCTAATCGCTACATTCAGTTTTCATATCCATGCTGCTGTGCATCTTAGTCGTGATGGTAAAGCCGAAGCAATGATTGTGCCCTACTACACGGTTTCCAATGGTCTTACCACACTGCTCACCATTGATAACACCACTGAAGATTTCAAAGCTGTTAAAGTTCACTTGCGCGATGGTAAAAAAGGCTATGCCATTTATTCATTCAATTTATATTTGGCTCCCAAGGACGTGTGGGCAGCAGGTATAGTGGATAACAACGGCATTGTGAATATCTTGACCAATGACTTATCTTGTGTATTTAACCTGAATAATCTTATTGGTCCACCCCCTCAAACCCCAGAAAGCGGTTGGGAATGGCAAACAGGCTCTTTGGAAATTATTGAAATGGGCGTGGTTGACACCAGTCAATTACCTGCTTTGAACGATCAAAACAGATGTCAGATTTTAGAAGATGCTTGGGAAGCTCAAGGCCCCAACTCCCTGTGGCGAGCTGATGGCACCAATGCGATGTTACCAATTTCAGGCGGTTTGCAAGCCCATACCAGAGTTATTGATGTCAGCTTCGGCTATAGTTTTGAAGTTCCTGTCATTCACCTTGATCACTTCTACCCAGACAATAGCATTGACAACCAACCTCCAGAATCAAACACACCTGATTTGGACAGTGGTGATCACAATAGTTTGGTTATTCAAAAGGGCGAAGCAATTCTCACCGAATGGCCAACAGGTTATGAAGCTGTCAGTGCTTTATTGATGAAAACAACTTTAGAAAATGACTTCGAGACAGACGCTGCTTACGGAGCGGTAACTGAGTGGGTTATCAGTTTTCCTACGGTTCGTTATCATTTAGCCAATACTGAAACCACTGTGCCATTTATTGGTGATTCAGAATATTTTAATTTTCCGATAGATTATGGTTTTGCTTGGATTGCGCATGACCGTGAAGGCTTAGAATATGGTTTCGAGTGTTTTATTTTATGTCCACCTATTCCTGTTGGCACGTTAACCCACGCAGTTAATACATATATCAT
>JAGRJR010000167.1 GCA_020442635.1 Lysobacterales bacterium | reverse complement strand
TGACTTTTTTTGTTATGCGGTCAGTCTGTTTGGAAATCGTGCACTTATAGGTGCTTATCAGGAAGACGATAATGGCGGTCAATCCGGAGCTGCCTATGTGTTCGATTTCAATAATGGCCTGTGGTCACAATCCATAAAATTGACTGCTGATGATGGAGCAGCTAATAATTATTTTGGTGCTTCAGTCAATGTACTGGGCAATCGCGCCATGATTGGTGCGCCCGGAGGTGATACTGGTTCAGCTTATGTTTTTGCTTTTGATGGTATAGACTGGTCACAATCAGAAAAGTTAACCGCCAGTGATGGTACGCCTAATGACTTCTTTGGATTTTCATTAAGTCAAACTACAGAACACACGCTAATAGGAGCAAAGCTCGATGATGAATTAGGCGCTTCCTCAGGTTCTGCTTATGTCTATCTGAACCATGATGTTATTTTTGCTGATGGGTTTGGGCAATGATATTTTAGAAAACAAACTGTCCCCTTAGGTTTTGAGTGGGATGGGCTTAGCCCATCCTACGAGGCTTATATTCATGGCTAAAGGCAATAATTGGGTAGTTGACTTCAGTCAATCTCAAGATTCCTTAATCAATCGGTCGGCTAAAGCCGACTACCCTATTTAAACAATACTGAAAATCCATCTCATGAGATAAAAAATTCCAGAACAGTCACTCAATATACACTCTAACCCACAAGTCCCTTGATTGAGTAAACTGTTCCCATTTATCATAAGTAAAACAATCAACAAGTAAATCGATGGAATGGCAACCCGAAAATGAAATTGACCCAAAACTGTTGCGGTTAATTGACCCTGAACAACCTTTGCAACAAAACGATGTATTTCTACCCACCGTGGATTTTTCAGTTTTAGAATTGATTTGGGTGGTATTTTGGGCGTTGGTGTTTTCCACAGGTTTGTTGGCTAATTTATATGGACTGATCGGATCATTACAAAACTCAGAAACAGCGCAATTGGCCATCATTATTAAAGCCTTATTGGCCGCCGCCTGTTTTTATGGCGCCTACAAGCTATGGCGCTCATTTTACTGGAAACTTTATCGCAGAAAATTATTAACAGCAGGTCGTTATCGGCATGGCATGTTCATCCTCAAGGATGCCATTTTATTGTATACAAGGTCACAGATTTTCCTCATTGAAAAGCAGTGGATACGACAACTACACATCGACTACAAAGGCCGAGGTGACTCACCCGAATTAATCCTCATCTTAGATAAAAATGGCCAACAGGCCCATATCAACCTGAAAATACTTCTACTGACCTACACAGCGCCAGAATTAAAAAAGTCATTAACCGAATGGATGAACAGCGGCGTTTGGAAAATCGGTTGACCGATTTATCATTGGTCATTTCACAGCTGCGGATTGAAGGCAATTAGGAAAAGGGGTCAGTAAAACCCCTTTTTTCTTCATATCTTCACAGGTCAATTTTGCTAAATCTCTTTAAGATGATTATTGAAAATCATTGCTGAACAAGACGTCATTGACTGCATAGCCTTCTGTTATCGGGTGGAAGGTAACGGTGCTAAAATCCAAATTAAATGCGGTGTTGATGTCGCCCGGTAAACCTTCATTGTTTCCATTAAAACCACATGAATCGACCAGGTCAAAGCACCATCGTCCTAATGTTTCTGTACCTGAATCAAAATAAGTGGTTAAATCCAGGGGACCTGGGGCAGTGCCTACTGGTATGGACATATCAGGGACATACATCAATGCGTGTTAGTTATTGAATAAAATCAAAAATAAAATGACTGATAAAGCTAACTTTACGGGCAAAAATAAATAGGAATGTCCTTGGGGCTTCATTCACTTTTGTTCCTGACAAAGAGTAATCTGGAGAGTAATCTGGGACATACATCTGTAGAGTAATCTGGGATAGAGTAATCTGAGAGTAATCTGGAGAGTAATCTGGGACATACATCTGTTAAGAGAAAAAAATCAACGAATTGAAACACTAATTTGGTGAAACTCACATGAGTACAAGGTTGCTTTTAGGTGTTTGGCCTTTCGAATTAGTGATTTACTCTGAAATAGATGGTTTTGCCTGATTCAAGCCGAGTTGGGCGGTGTCGCCTGATAGCGAAAGAGATTTTGGCTGTTCTGTTTAGGCTATTCCAGTTGAGGTTTCAGGGTGATACCAAGCGTCCATTTACGTTTGGTTTTCTCTGAGAAATCCTTGAGTTGTTCAGCTGTTCCAACAGCACTAAAACCAATTGATTTAAAGCCCTTGAGTTCGTCTATCCAGCTGTCAGGATTGATGCCAATTTGATCAATGGCTTTGGCTGTCTTAGCTGAGATATAACCACATTTGTCGTCACGAATACATCTGCCAGTTTCATCGACTAAATCAATGTAACTTGAGAGGTAAAAGGGCAGGTCATTTTCAGCCTTTCCAAATCCTGATAACCAAGTTGACTTCTGTTCAATTCGTTCCTTAATCGAGGTAAATTCTGAATCTTGTAAAGCCTTGGCCATCCCAGCCCTGATTGGGTTTAGATCCACGTAGGCCATACAAGTCAAAAGTGCCCGTTCATCAAGCAGGGCTTGACTTTTGAAGCGAGATTCCCAAAAGTGACCTGTACATTTATCTTCAGTATTAGCCATACGAGCTACATACTCGTTAATGGCTTTCATATACCATGACACCGACATCAATCTTGAGCGGTATTCAGCTACATAATCTTTGACCTTTTTAAGTTCTGCTTCGGTGTTAATTTCACCTTTTAGATAACGGTCACAAAGCAGTGGCAGTGAGTACAAAGATTGCCAGGTCATCAACACTCGATTGGCAGGCCACTCTGATGTGTTTCCAACACGTAAAACTATATGGAAATGATTGCTCATGATGGCATAAGAACAGACATCAATATCGAAGATTGAAGTAACGAATTTAATGCGGTCAATGAGCCACTTTCGTCGATGTTCAAATGAACGTCCAGACACTGTATCTTCACCACAAAGAAAGGCTCTACGAACGCACCTTGAGACGATGTGATAATAGGGCGTTTCTTCTACACAAATTTGGTGTTTTCTTGCTATGGTCATACTTTTTTCCGAGTAAAAACCTAATTTTGGATATTTGAAGCGAGAAATTCTGTGGCAGTTTTCTGATAGACTTGTAGGAAATTGTTGATTGGGGTGCATGTCCCGTTTTTTTCTTTGTCTCTTAAGAGATGTATGTCCCAGATTATTTCCCGTATTAGCAAAGTGGTAAAACGAAAGGGCAATCAACGTCTCTGACCCCATTGGTTTAACCCCATTGGTTTTAAAATTATCTCAATGAAGAGCCTTTCACGGCATTAAGTTATTAAGTTTGAACTTTATCCGAAATATCATTGAAACTAATTTGCCCTAAATCCATTTTCTTTCTAAGCTTTAGAATCTTTTTTGATGATGGAACTCCTTTCATTACAATTTTACAATCAATTGACAGTCTCATTAAAAGACGGTTAATTCCATAAATTATT
>JAGRJR010000166.1 GCA_020442635.1 Lysobacterales bacterium | reverse complement strand
TCCGGCGTAACAGTAATGGCCAAGCGTGGTGGTGTGGTTGAAATTTCTGATGCAGGTCGTATCGTGGTTCGGGTTGATCAATCTGAAATTGGTGAGAAAGATCCAGGCGTAGATATTTACAACCTGATTAAATACATGCGTTCAAATCAAAATACCTGTGTTAATCAACGTCCTATCGTTAAGGTGGGTGATCGTATTGAGGCAGGTGATGTTTTGGCTGATGGTCCTTCAACAGATTTGGGTGAGTTGGCTTTGGGTCAAAACATGCTGGTGGCATTTATGCCGTGGAATGGTTACAACTTCGAGGATTCGATTCTGATTTCTGAGAAAGTTGTTAAAGATGATCGTTTGACCACCATCCACATTGAGGAGTTGACTTGCATTGCTCGTGATACTAAGTTGGGTTCAGAGGAGATTACTGCCGACATTCCAAACATCAGCGAAGGCACTTTAACTAAATTGGATGATTCAGGTATTGTCTATGTTGGTGCTGAAGTTGGCCCTGGTGACATTCTGGTTGGAAAAGTTACACCAAAAGGTGAAACACAACTAACTCCAGAAGAAAAATTACTGCGCGCCATCTTCGGTGAAAAAGCTTTGGACGTGAAAGATTCATCTTTGCGTGTTAAGTCTGGAACCAGCGGTACTGTTGTTGATGTTCAAGTGTACACACGTGAGGGTATTGAAAAAGGTTCTCGTGCTGAACGCATTGAACAGGAAGAAATTGAAAAAGTTCGTAAGGATTTGAATGACCAATTCCGTATCATGCGTTCAGTGATACACCAACGCATTCGTGAGTTGCTGGTTGGCGCTAAAATCACTAAAGCACCTGGTTTGAAGAAAGGTGATGTGATTGAAGAGTCTTATTTTGATACATTGGAGCTGGATCAATGGTTTGAAATCAAGCCACAAGACAACAAGCTGGCTGAGCAAATGGATGAATTGGCAGAACAAATTGCAGAACAACGCACCATTTTTGACAAACGTTTCGAAGAGAAAAAAGCCAAAATTTCCAAAGGTGATGATTTAGCACCTGGTGTCCTGAAAATGGTTAAGGTTTACCTGGCTGTTAAGCGTCGTATTCAGCCTGGTGACAAAATGGCCGGTCGTCATGGTAACAAAGGTGTAATTTCAATGATTGTTCCTGAAGAAGACATGCCATTTGATGAAAATGGCCGTCCAGTGGACATCTGTTTAAATCCTTTGGGCGTACCATCACGTATGAACATAGGTCAAATTCTCGAAGTCCATTTAGGCATGGCAGCGCGTGGGTTGGGATATCAAATTGAGCAAATGTTGGAAGAAAAAGCCACTGCTGCCAAGATGAAAGATTTTTTGACCGAAATCTATAACATTGATGGTGAAGGCAAAGTTAACTTCAATAGTTTTAGCAAAGAGGAAATTATGGAGTTAGCTGGCAACCTGAAAGGTGGTGTGCCAATGGCTACGCCGGTTTTCGATGGTGCCAAAGAAGAGCATATTCGAAAACTGTTGAAACTGGCCGGTTTGGATGAAGATGGTCAAACCACTTTATTTGATGGTCGCACAGGTAAGAAATTTGATCGTAAGGTCACTGTGGGTTACATGTACATGTTGAAATTGAATCACTTGATAGATGACAAGATGCATTCACGTTCAACAGGTCCTTACTCGTTGGTAACGCAGCAGCCACTGGGTGGTAAAGCACAATTCGGTGGACAACGGTTTGGTGAGATGGAGGTATGGGCACTTGAAGCATATGGTGCTGCCTACACGTTGCAAGAAATGTTAACGGTCAAGTCTGATGATGTTCAAGGCAGAAATGCCACATACAAGAACATTGTTGATGGTAATCACAACACCGTATCTGGTATCCCTGAGTCCTTCAATGTTCTTGTTAAAGAGGTTCGCGCCTTGGGCTTGAACATGGAATTGGACAACGAGTAAGTCTAGGAGAAAAACATGAAAGATTTAATTAAATTATTTAATCCTAAAAAAGAAATCCAGGACTTTAACTCGATTAAAGTCTCTTTGGCGCCACCTGAGTTGATTCGCTCTTGGTCTTATGGTGAAGTAAAAAAACCTGAAACCATCAACTACAGAACCTTCAAGCCAGAGCGTGATGGTTTGTTCTGTGCCGCTGTGTTTGGTCCTATCAAAGACTATGAATGTTTATGTGGCAAATACAAACGCATGAAACACCGCGGTGTGGTTTGTGAAAAATGTGGTACCGAAGTTACTTTGACCAAAGTGCGTCGTGAACGTATGGGTCACATTGAATTGGCCAGTCCAGTTGCGCATATTTGGTTCCTGAAATCACTACCTTCGCGTATTGGTTTGATGCTGGACATGACTTTACGTGAAATCGAGCGTATTTTGTATTTCGAATCTTTTGTTGTGACTGATCCAGGCATGACTGATTTGGAAAAAGGTTCATTGTTAACTGATGAGCAATATGCGCAAGCGATTGAGAACTGGGGCGATGAATTCAAGGCCTTAATGGGTGCTGAAGCGATTTATTCTTTGTTGGAAGAAATCGACATCAATGCTGAATTGGTGAAAATGCACGAAGAAATAGAATCAACCAAATCAGCCACCAAAATCAAACGTTTATCAAAACGAATTGCTTTGTACGATGCGTTCAACAAATCTGGTAACAAGCCAGAGCACATGATTCTCACTGTGTTACCCATCTTGCCACCTGATTTACGTCCTTTGGTTCCGTTAGATGGTGGTCGTTTTGCAACTTCTGATTTGAATGATTTGTACCGTCGTGTCATCAATCGTAATAACCGTTTGAAACGCTTATTGGATTTACATGCACCAGACATCATTGTACGTAATGAAAAACGTATGTTGCAGGAATCAGTGGATGCCTTGTTGGATAACGGCCGTCGTGGTCGTGCCGTAACTGGTTCAAACCGTAGACCTTTGAAATCTTTGGCTGATATGATCAAAGGTAAACAAGGTCGTTTCCGTCAAAACTTGTTGGGTAAGCGTGTTGACTATTCAGGCCGTTCGGTGATTGTGGTTGGCCCTACATTGCGTCTACACCAATGTGGCTTGCCTAAGAAAATGGCTTTGGAATTGTTCAAACCCTTTATTTTGGGTCGTTTGCTTAAAGATGGTTTTGTATCAACCATCAAAGCAGCCAAGCGTTCAGTTGATGCTGAAACACCTGAAGTTTGGGATATTTTAGAACAAGTGATTCGTGAACATCCCATCCTGTTGAATCGTGCACCCACATTGCATAGATTGGGTATCCAGGCATTTGAGCCAGTATTGATTGAAGGTAAAGCGATTCAGTTACATCCATTGGTTTGTACGGCGTTTAATGCTGACTTTGATGGTGACCAAATGGCTGTCCACGTACCATTGTCAATTGAAGCGCAATTGGAAGCGCGTACTTTGATGATGTCAACCAACAATATTTTATCGCCAGCTTCTGGTGAACCAATTATTGTGCCATCGCAAGACGTGGTATTGGGTTTGTATTACATGACCCGTGCTTTAATCAATGAAAAAGGTGAAGG
>JAGRJR010000165.1 GCA_020442635.1 Lysobacterales bacterium | reverse complement strand
AGAAGTGGGTGTACGCGGCATCACTGTTACAGAAGTCAAAGGCTTTGGCCGACAAAAAGGCCACACCGAATTGTACCGTGGTGCTGAATATGTCGTCGACTTCCTGCCTAAATTGAAAATTGAAATAGCCACTCCTAATGACCAGGTAGAAACCATTATCGAAACCATTGTCGAAACCGCCAGTAACAACAAAGTCGGTGACGGCAAAATCTTCGTCACCAACCTCGAAAAAGTCATCCGCATCCGTACCGGTGAAACGGATGAAGAAGCACTGTAACTCTTAAAAGATTATATATGGAATGTATAAAACAAGTAGTTAAAAAGGTTTCAGCAATTAATGAAGAGACGCGCATAAAAGAAGGAATTGATAGAACATTTGCTTTTTCAAAGCTGGATGCTGCTGGTATCACTTCAAATGATTTAGTACTTGATTTGTTGGAATGGGCCAATGGTATAGAGTCTCTAAATGCTTTTATGAATATGTTGGATATTGATTCAATTATCAATATTTACAGCATTTGGAAGAGTTTAAAGGATGAATTGTCTGAGATTGAAGGTGCGTTTGACTTTCCAAGAACCGTAGTTCCCCTGCTAGATATCAATGGAGATGTTCAATATGGATTAGATACTTCGGATAATTCTGTGTATATGGTAGATATGGAAGCAGACATTTCAGAAAAAATTTGTTCGGATTATAGAATGATGGTTAGTGCAATAGACAAAGGTATTGAACTAGGCGCTATATTTTTTAATAAAGAATATGGCTGCTTTGAGTGTAATGATATGCATTGGCAAGCAATAGCTAAAGAGTTTAATATAATTCTTCCAGAAAATTAAATTTCTTTAGTTCTTGGTGTGAATAAACAGAAAAATACCGCCCAACACCACAGCTGAGGCAATTATCAGTCGTGATTCGAGGGGCTCTCCCAGAAAGACCACACCACCGATTGCGGCGATGATGGGTACGCTCAATTGCACAGTTGCTGAAGTGGCGGCGGTGAGTTTGGGTAAAACCCCATACCACAGGGCATAGCCAATACCGGAAGCCATTGCACCAGATGCTATGGCCAGTAGCCATCCAATTGTTGTGGCCATGATAGTGGTTTCGCTGGGAACCAAGTAAAGCAACATTGCCAAAGGAGCCGCTCTGACAAAGTTACCAGCTGTGTCAGCGGTGGGGTTGTTGGCACCACGGCCGCGCAGAGAGTACACCCCCCAACAGACACCGGCAGCGACCATCATTAATGAGCCCAAAAAGGGCGGTGCTTGAACACCAGGTGCCACAAACCAGGCCAGGCCGAGAAAGGCCGAGAGTACACCCGACCATTTCAATACAGTTAATCGCTCCCTTTTAATCAAGCCCCAGGAAATCATGGTGATCTGAACCGCGCCAAAAAGCAGTAAGGCACCGGTGCCGGCACTCAAGGAAAGATAGGCCAGTGAAAACAGCGCCGCATAACCAAACAAAGCCAAAGCCGATAACCAACTACCACGCAGCTTCTTTGAACCATTGAACAGCAACAGCAGCCATAAAGTAACCGCACCAGAAATCAAACGCGCCAAAGTGAATTCAGCATAGCCGATAGAACCTGATGCCAGCGCCTCGCGGCACAACAAAGAATTTGCAGCAAAAGCCGCCATCACTAAACTGGTGAGAACAATGAGTTGAGCTGTTGAGACTGGCTTCATGGCAAAGTAAAGACAGACGGATTAAACGGAGATGACTTAGTCATTGGAAGCATCATTGAAAGCAGCTTCCAGTTCGTGCCACAAATCATCACATAATCCCGGTCGGTAAACTGCTGATCTAAAAGTGGCTTGTTCCTGTTGATACACATTGAGTAATCGGGTGTTGTTATCGGCCACACAGGCCTTGACATTGGCCAAGCGGTCACACACTTTAACAATCAAAGCCAGTTCGGTTTCACCCGATACCTGACTCATTTTTTCATAGGTTTTGGCTTTGCGTTCTTTTCGTGAATCACCCGGTTCATCAGTCAAGATGGCGACACAGCTGGCCACCAAAGAACCAAACAGTTCTTTAATCTGAGATAAACTGACCTCAGTGTCCTCAACCACATCATGCAAATAAGCCACCGTCACAGCGTTCTCACCAAAGGGCTCAGCAATATGGGCGACGGCGTCCAGGTGAACCGCATAAGGATGTTCTCCATAGCGCTGTTCACCATGGCTCTCAATGGCAAATTGTCTGGCTTGTTGTTTCATATTTAAATTACAATTCACGAATGCAAATCAATTAAAAACTAACTATTTTCAAAAACTGACAACCAGTCTTCATAGTAGTTATTTGCATACTTGCTTATAAATGGGAACAACCAAGATGCACACTTTTCATGCAAGTTGAAGCCATTTTCATTATCCACTATTGCGTCTTCAACATTGAACCCCGTTAAAGCATGGTTAAAAGCTGCAATACATACTAAAAACTGGCCAATTGAGTCAGCAATAGCTCCAAATTGCCAGTCTCCAGTTCCGTGCATTGCTTGATAAACCACAGAATATTCAAGCTGTTCACTCAGGTCAACTATGATTGGGTCTGCGCCTTCATCTGCAAACAAAAACCATGAATCATCCCACCCAGCAATTGATTTACGCTCTATTGGATTAAAGTTATATCCATCCATGACCCAAGATAAACGTTCACTGTTATAAAGGCTTATAGAATTGCCAACACCTGAAAAATATTGATTATTAATGGGTGCGTAATTATCAATATATTCTTTAAACTCGATAGGAAAGCTTATTCCCTTTTGAGTTTCTAAATCATTAGATATTGAGTTTGATCTTTTGCCTAATCCAAAATCAATTTTAGAAAAACTGTTTATGAGCTCAAAACTTTCTTTAAGATTCATTTGTTTATACAGCTAAATATTAAACAATAATTTTTGCTTTAAACCCTTAAAATTACCAGCTAAAAGTTAATTAAATGAAATTAGACTTAAAATCTTTTTGTGCTTTACAAAAAGGAGTTCGTCATGCCGACGTAGGTCGGCATCCAGTGTCTTTAATGTTGTTGCTAGTGTAACTTAGGTATTTTTATGTATATAAATGCTTTAAATATCAACAGAAAGACGCTAGATACCGGCCTTCGCCGGTATGACGATTACAACCTTTTTTAATGATTGATTGACACCAGCCAGCCTTGTGTTAGCATGTGCGCACCTACCACGGGTCCCAGGCTTTTATGCCAATGGGTTAAACGGGAAGTTGGTGCGAAGCCAACACTGCCCCCGCAACGGTAAGTATAGATATATCAAAAATATGCCACTGTGATGATCATGGGAAGGCTTTTGATTTTGGATGATTGGGTCTGAGGCCTTGTATCAATCCCTATACCAGTCCGGAGACCGACCTGTCGTAGCCAAACATATTAATTAATCAAATGTTCGGGCGGAACAGGAGTTATGATGAAACTAAAGCCTATTTATGGCGCATGTTTGCTGGCCACTGCGTTGTCAGCCAATGCGCAATCTTCTCAAACCGCAGAAAATTCCCAAGCGGTAAAAAACTTATCCAATCTG
>JAGRJR010000164.1 GCA_020442635.1 Lysobacterales bacterium | reverse complement strand
AACCAGAAACCGGTGTGGTTACTGTTGATGGCATTAATTCATCCGATGACCCGGTTGCCGCTCGTGCCAGAATGGGGGTGCTTCCAGATGCCAGAGGTTTGTATCTGAGATTAACAGCAAGAGAAAATATGGAATACTTTGGTCGGCTCCAAGGCATGTCGGAAGTTGACATTAAGAACCGTTCTGATGAATTGATTGAACGGCTGGGCATGGAAAAATTTGCTGATCGTCCTACCGATGGCTTTTCTCAGGGTCAGCGAGTCAAAGTGGCGATTGCTCGTGCTATTATTCATGATCCTCAAAACATTTTACTTGATGAACCCACTAATGGCTTAGACGTTATGAGCACCCGAGCCATTCGCGCTTTCTTGCGTGAAGAAAAAGCACGAGGTAAATGTGTGTTGTTCTCCTCTCATGTAATGCAGGAAGTTTCAGCAGTCTGTGATGAAATCACCGTGATTGATGCTGGTCGGGTTCGAGCCAAGGGTACAGAGCAAGAGCTTATTGCTATGACCAGTGAAAACAATTTGGAAGATGCCTTTGTAAACCTGGTAACCCAAAATGTTAACTCCGAAGGAGGTACGCAATGTTAAGTCGAGCTTTTAAAGTTGTTTTCTTCAAAGAGGTGATGGAAAATCTGCGCGACAAGCGCACTGTCATGTCTTCTTTGGTCATGGGCGCTGTTTTGGGACCCTTGATGATGTTAGGTCTTCTTCACATGACCACCAAAGTTACCAAAGGCAAAGCCGAACAGCAATTGGAGTTGCCAGTTATCAATATAGAAGGTGCTCAAAATCTGGAAAAACACCTGCTGAGCCAGGGTGTGAAAATCCTCAAAATGAGTGATAAATCACCTGAACAAGCGATTAAGGATAAGGACTATGAGGTCATCTTGGAAATTGATGACAGTTATGCTGATGCCTTCAGTCAGGGTCAACCGGCCAGGGTCAAGCTATATTATGATGGTTCAGCCAAAGGCAGTGCCCGAATTCCGGTACAGAAAGCGAAAGGTCTTATCAATGCTTATTCTTCGCAAATTGGTAACATGCGATTATTGTTGCGCGGCATTTCACCCAATATCACCCAAGCCGTAACCATCGAAAGTCATGACCAGGCTTCCGAACAGTCAAAAGGGGCACAAATGTTGATGTTTTTACCCTATTTTCTGATTTTGATTTTATTCTCCGGGAGCATGTACCTTGCTATCGACACCACCGCAGGTGAAAAAGAGCGTAAATCACTTGAACCACTGTTTTTGAATCCTGTCAGTAGAACCGATATTTTGTCAGGTAAATTGGCAGCAACCATCACTTTTGGTTTGATAACCTTGATTGTTACCATTCTGATGTTCAAACTGACCATTCCTTTTTACCCAACCAAGAAAATGGGGGTCTCAATCGACTTAGGTTTGTATGAATTATTTTTGATGTTTTTGGCATTATTTCCTTTGGCAGTTCTTGCCAGTGCCATTCAAACCATCATTGCCTCTTTCAGCAAAACCTTTAAAGAAGCGCAAACCTATGTTGGCCTGTTAATATTGATTCCGATGATTCCCAGTTTGATGCTGATGTTTTTGTCAGTAAAGGAAAAACTATGGATGATGGCCGTTCCAATTTTGAATCAAAACCTTATCATCAATCAGGTTATGCGCGGTGAAGATCCAGGTATGGCTGCCATTTTAGTAACGGTGTTCAGTACACTATTACTGGGTTTGGCACTTGCATGGATCGCCGTTAGGTTGTATAACAAGGAAAGTATGTTATTTGCGGAATGATTATGAACAAGTCTATTTTTTTAATGGGCCTGATTTTACTGGCCAACAATGCTCGGGCTGAGGAAAAAAAGAAAATCTATAAATATACCGATGAAAATGGGGTGACTCATTATGCCGAAACTAAACCCGATGAAAATTATGAAGAGGCAGATTTACCTGCGCTTTCCATAGTGCCATCTGCCCCTATTAAAAATACGCCTCCCAGCAATAACACAACCAACACAGCTGTTCAGGAACAAAAATTTAAATTCAAGCTTGTAGCTCCTGTAGATGAGCAAAACATCTGGGGAACAGGTCAGAAACTGACCGCTAAGACAACCCCTTTAAGTGAAGCGCAACAAAGCATCTATCAAATTCAATTTGTGATAGATGGGAAAAAATACCCCCCTTCTCATCATAGCACCCAGGATTTTGAAAATATCGACCGTGGTGAGCATAAAATTCAGGCTTTGATGATAAAAAAAGACACGGGGGCTGAGGTAAAAAAATCCAAAACAGTCACTTTTTACATGCACCAAAACACAAAAAAGTAAATTCGGGCGGACCTCGAGTCAACAGGGTCCGGCCCGAAAGACAGCGTTGAACAGTGCCATTTTTTACGAGTGTTTGTCATGAGTGTGTTGCTGCTTCAAGGTATGTTTGTCGGTTTTTTACTGATTCATTTATTGAGCAATAGGCCATGGAGTTTCAAGCTGATATTAACCCTGGTCATTGCGACCAGTTTGGTGGTACATTTCACAACAGTCATTAAAATTGATCCGTTTTTTTTATTGATAACCTTGGCCAGCAGTCATGCGGTTATTCTTTCCAACCCAAATGAATCCATGACATCTTTGTTAATATCCACTCTATTGGCAACCTTGTTCACTGCACAGTTTGTGCCAATACAATTTGGTTTTATGCTGTTGGGTCTGTTTACCATGATTGTATTGACAGTCCAATTCATCAATAAAAGTTCTGTCATTCATTGGTTGATTTTATTGGGTTTGGTTTTATGCTGGCTGATGTCCACACCAACCAATTGGTTGTTATTTGCCTGTGGTTGCTGGGCTGTATGGCAGGCCAAACAATTACATGATCAATCAAACAAGCATGTTGACCATGATGACTTGTATGCACAAATCGAAGCTGCCAAGATGGCTGAACGCAGTCGCATATATCAAAACATACATGACGATGTGGGAGCTGAATTATTGCAACTAATGTATCAGCAAGATAATAATCAGCAACAAAACCAAGTCAAACGTATCATGAATCAACTGAGACAAGCCGTTGCAAGTACAGCTCATATCAATATAACGGTGCCACAATTGTTGCAAGAGATAGCTACGGAAGCAGCCACGCGTTGCTCTTTGGCCAACATTAGTTTCAGTCATCAAATCAAACTACATGATGACCCAAAATTGGATCAACTGGAACCGATTCATTTGCAAAGAATTATAAGAGAGCTTGTCAACAATTGTTTGAAACACGCCCAAGCAACTCACATCAATATGCAAGCCACCACACAAGATGGCGTTTTATTTATTTTGCTGTCAGATGATGGTGTTGGGTTTAAAACCACTGATATCCAAGGCAAAGGTATTAAATCATTACAGCAAAGAATTACCGCAAAAGGAGGAACCATTAACTGGCAAGCAAAACAACCCCAAGGCACCCAGATTGAACTGGCGTTGAAAATATGAAAACTATTTTGTTGATTGAAGACATTCCTCACGTTGCACAATGGGTTTATCAAGCTTTAAATTTGGCTTTTAAAAAGTCACAGATTACCGTAGCAAGCACTTTGAAAGAG
>JAGRJR010000163.1 GCA_020442635.1 Lysobacterales bacterium | reverse complement strand
GTACTACCCGTAATCAAAGCATTTGGAAGTGCCGATGTAGAATTTGAAGTTGCAGCACCATCCCAGTTAGCATCATCCCCAGTGGCATCGTTATATTGTAATCCAGCAATAAATATGGGTGCTGCAGTTGAACCTTGGATAGCAAAAAGCTGATCGCCAATACTACTATAAGCTGCTGGAAATAGGGGTCCCATGTCTATAGTTACAACTTCTCCAGCTGTTCTGGCCACACCAGAAGTCCATGTAAATTCACCATCCCCATTGGTGGCAAAAAATCCGGTGCCATCATTCCATCCCATATCGGTAAAAATAATGGTGGTCGCAGCATCAATATCTTTTAGAAGAACAAAGGCTACAGTATCATCTGCATTTGTTGCACCGTCAGAATTACTTCCAACAAAAGCAATATCTCCCGCAGTTAACGCCGTTTGGCTATTGCCAAAAAAAGTAGCAAAGAGAAATAAAATTAATAGGGTAGTTTTTTTCATAATTTTTAGAGTTTTGGTTAAGTCAAATCTGGGGAGATTTATTAATTAGGATGTTATTTTTAATTTCTTGAAGGAAAGACTCCTTGTAGTGCAATTATATATCGAACAACCATATAAGGCTGCATATTGTTTACTGCTTGGCTTCCACCGGTATTGGCTACTGAGGTATTTGACATTGCCAAATCTGAAGAAGCGCCAAAAGCGTTTGTTCCGTCCCCAGCAACAAAAGCCCCGTTCGGATCATCGGTAGTCCCTTCCATTTTCGCATTTATTGCATGCCCATGTGATGGTAATTGTGCAACTGTTAAGGTATTGGTTTCCGTACCCGATCTTTGTCCTTGTTGACGTGTGGTAAGTCCAGGGCCAGTACCGGTATGTACAGCCACCCTTCCTCTCATTTCTGGAAGCCCAAAAGTAGTTCTGCCATCGCCCCCATAAGTGGTGCCTAATATTGAGAATAAAGCACTGTTTGAAGATATAGGTAGTAATTGTCCGTCACAATTGGCCCATAACCGTGGGTTAAAATTACCTCCAAACATGGAGATTTCTGCAAGTGTTGGATCTGATATTGACATAGTACTTAATTTAAAATATTATTTAATTTCTTGAAGGAAATACCCCTTGGAGTGCAATTATATATCGGACTACCATATAGGGTTGCATATTGTTTATTGCTTGACCTCCACCAGTATTGGCTACTGATGTATTTGACATTGCTACATCTGCTGAAGCACCAAAGGCGTTTGTACCGTCCCCGGCAATAAAAGCGCCACTTGGATTATCGGTGGTTCCTTCTTCTTTAGCATTTATAGCATGCCCGTGTGACGGGAGTTGTGCAACTGTTAAAGTATTTGTTTCTGTTCCTGACCTTTCCCCCATTTGTCGTGGAGTAAGCCCTGGACCGGAACCTGTGTGGACTGCCACCCTTCCTCTCATTTCTGGAAGGCCAAAAGTAGTTCTGCCATCGCCTCCATAGGTGGTCCCTAATATTGAAAATAAAGCGCTGTTTGAAGCTATAGACAGCAATTGGCCATCACAATTGGCCCATGATCGTGGGTTGAAGTTTCCGCCAAACATGGAGATTTCTGCAATAGTTGGATCGTAAATTGACATAAAATATTTTTTAAATTAGTAAATAGACTAGACTGAAAGATTAAAATGTATGGTTGTTTCCCCTAAAAAGGTTTCTTTAATTGGGAATAATTTTTCGCCAAGATTTCTGTTTTTGGCCCAATGCTCGCCTGTAATATGAGCACCTTGTTCAGTTAAAGCCAATTCTGTAAAAGAAATGCTTTCTGAACTTGACACTTTAAAATAAATTCGAGCACTTTTGCCTTCCTCTTTATTTGGAAAATCGGTTAGGAACTCATACCTACCTTGTTCATCAGTTTTAAGTTTTGCGCGATGCCTATATTTTGAGGAGTTTGGAGAAAGATGCCATACTTCTACAGTGGCATTTTTTAAAGGAATAGCATCATCTTTACCATAAAGGGTTCCCTTAACTGCAACCGAATTGGAACTGAAAACCCCAGTTCTCAAATCTGTTTTGGTCTCAGCATATGGGTTATAACCTGAATATGGGCTTTCAGAAGTAAAAGCACTTGTAATTGTTGGAGTTAATACAGCTAGACCTGTTATGGCAAAAGCAGAATTGCGCATAAAAAGTCTACGCGAAGTAGTGTTTTTCATAATTTGGTTAGTTAGTTATTCTAAGATTTATATCCTTTTACGGGAAAGTTTTTCACAACTATTCTTAAAAAAAGAAAACTTTAAACATTTGACAAGCAAGTTATAAAATAATCCTTAAAACCCTATACGTAGTACTACGTAAATTAAATTGCCCTTTTTAAATGTATATTAGCAGTGCTAAAAGTGAAATTATGCCTACCAACAAAGCCAAAATAAAATTAACCGAAATCACTCAAAATTTGATTTCTGAAAAGGTTGATGCTGACAGTCTAAAAAGCTCCATAGAAGAGCTAAAATTACTGCTCGAAAATGTTTCTGGCCTAAACCAAGAAGCACCCATAAATTCCGAAAACATTTTATTGCCTAGCGGAAAAGCCATCGGTCCCAAATGGGCAGGAATGTGCATAGAAGACGTTCCGCGTACGCATAAATTCATAAAAGGCATACATTCCGCAGTACAGGAAGTTCTGGGAAAAAATCTTAAAAAACCCGTTACCATACTCTATGCAGGCACAGGACCATTTGCAACATTGGTCTTGCCTTTACTGGCACTTTTTAAGCCTTCCGAACTCCAACTCATTTTACTGGAAGTAAATACCGTGAGCATTGAAAGCTTAAAGAGAATTATCAAAGGTTTTGATGCCTATGAATATATAAAAGCTATTTATCATTGCGATGCCGCAAATTTTATTGTTCCCTCAGAATTTGAAGCAGATATCCTTTTAATAGAATGTATGCAGCACGCCCTACTTCGCGAACCCCAAGTGGGCATTACCTATAATCTGCTTCCCCAAATGAAGAAAGATGTCATATTAATTCCTGAAGAAATTTCACTGCATGTGGCACTTGTTGATATGGAAAAAAAAGCGGAATATCTATCTATTGACAATATAGCAGAAAAGAGCTATTATGAAAATTCCGAAGCTGTATTCACGCTCAACAAAAACGAAGTACTTCAAAATAATTCCGAATTCAAAAAAGAAGGTTTTCAATTTCCCGAAAAAGAAGTGTCTTTTTCCGAAGAACAGCTCTGCAATCACGATTTCATTACAGTTTCAACTGAGATAACCATTTTTAAAGATATCTCATTAAACATTGACGAAAGTGGCCTAACGGTACCGATGCTTTTAGCAGACCTCAACCACGACCAAAAAGTAATCGGGGCCAAAACACAATATATTGTGGGGACAGAGCCTGGCCTTACCTCTCAATTGGTGCGATCATAAAATTTCGAGAAAATCCATTAAAGCGCAAGTATCACCAAAAGGGCGCCTACGGAAATAAACACCCACAATGAAAACCCAAGAATCATGGGTTTCCAACCCGCCGATTTTATTTTTTCGAGTGAAAGTCCGGCACCTATCAAAAAGAGGGTGAGTACCAATAATGACTTTGAA
>JAGRJR010000162.1 GCA_020442635.1 Lysobacterales bacterium | reverse complement strand
GTGAATCGGTACCCACCAAAGTATCAGGAAAGGCGACACCGTCGACTTTTTGCACCACGGGCGACATGCGCTCAAGGTTGATTTGGTGCATGATGCCATTTCCCGGTGGCACCACATTGACGTTTTTGAATGCGTTTTTGCACCAATTGATGAAGCGAAAACGATCGGCATTGCGACGGTCTTCAATTTCACGATTTTTTTCAAAAGCATCTTTCTCGAAACCAGCATGTTCAACAGCCAACGAATGGTCAACAATCAATTGAGTGGGTACCACAGGATTGATCTGTGAAGGATCACCTCCTTTGTCCGCAATCGCATCGCGCAAGCCAGCCAAATCAACAAAAGCTGTTTGCCCCAAAATATCATGACAAACCACCCGCGCTGGAAACCAGGGAAAATCCAGGTCACTTTTGCGTTCTATGATTTGTTGCAATGAAGCGGTTAAATTTTCCGGTGGACAGCGACGAACCAGATTTTCTGCCAAAACTTTTGAGGTAAAAGGTAATTTGGCATATGCACCTGCTTGAATGTCATTCACAGCAGCTTCGGTGTCAAAGTAATCGAGTTCAGTATTTGGTAATGGTTTGCGGTATTTACTATTCATAAGGTGTTGGTCATCTTTTAGAAAAAACTTCCGGCATTTGAGCCGGAACTCATAAGCCCAATATTATAAACGACTGTGGCTTTGAACTTGTCAGAGTTTCTGGAATCTAATAAAAAAATAGACTAAAGTCTTTACGAACCTAATAGGCAATCCTATAACTGCAATCATGAAATTTTTATCAATCACCTTACTTTTGTTGTTCAATGTCTTTGAGGCCAACAGCGCAAACAGTCATGAGATAGAGGTCAGCACCTTTGCCGATGGCTTAGATCGTCCGTGGGGGATGAGCTTTTTGCCTGACGGTCGCTTATTGGTTACAGAAAAAATCGGCCATTTACGACTCATAGACACCAATGGCAAAGCTTCAGAACCTTTGGCCAATATGATTCCAGTGAAATTTACTGGCCAAGGTGGCTTACTTGATGTCACCATTGATCCTGATTTCGACAATCATCCATGGATATATTTTTCATACACCAAAGCGGCCGATAATGGGCACTCCAGAACTGCTGTCGGTAAGGCCAAACTGATAGATAATCAATTACAGGATGTACAGCAAATATGGCAACAAAAACAATCTGAGAAAGGCGGTTATCATTACGGTTCAAGGTTAGTGTTTGATCGCAAAGGGTATTTATTTGTTACATTGGGAGATCGCAACTATCGAAAAGATGAAGCCCAGGACTTGAAAACGCATTTTGGAAAAATTGTCAGAATTGATACCCATGGCCAACCCGCCAAAGACAACCCCTTCATCGACAACAAAGACGTCTTACCGGATATTTACAGCTATGGCCACAGAAATGTCCAAGGTGCCTATTTACATCCAGAAACCGGTGAATTATGGGCCAATGAACATGGGCCCAGAGGTGGTGATGAAATCAATTTAATTAAGGCAGGAAAGAACTATGGCTGGCCCAAAATCACCTATGGCATCAATTACAACTTCACCAAAATCACCGACTACACTGCCTTACCGGGCATGGAGCAACCCATTCACTATTGGGACCCATCAATCGCCACCTCCGGCATGCTGATTTATTCAGGTGATGCTTTCCCCAATTGGCAAGGTGATATTTTTACCGGCGCTCTTAAGATGAAACACCTCAACCGCATTAAACTGGACGAAAATAACAAAGTCATTTACGAAGAACGATTACTCACCGATCAAAACGAACGCATTCGTGCCATTGCACAAGGTCCTGATGGTCTGATTTACGTGGCCACTGATAGCAGTGAAGGACGAATACTGAAACTATCACCCAAGTAAGTGGTTACGCCTTAACTTCTGCCTTTTTTATTCGTCACTTTTTTAGCTACTTTTTTGGCCACTTTTTTGGTGCTTTTTACCGGTGCACTGCTGGCTTCTGTCACAGTTCTGTTAGATTTCCTGGTACTTAAATCCCTTATTTTTTGACTCAAAGCAGTTACCTGCTCCAATACTTCATTGTTGATACTGAGTTTTTTATTCATGGTCATGATGATGGGCACAAAAGATCTTTCCAGAACTTCAGACAATGATTGCAGGGCTTGATCCAATCCTGGCAAAGGTTCATTGGTGACGCTGACTTGAAGTTTGAGCTGTTTAATGGCGCTGGTCAGTTCTTTGGAAAATAGCCCGAGTTGCTGTTCACTTTGACTGACTTTGGCTGCTTGTTCTGCTTGGAATGTGGTATTTATTTCTCCTAAAGCATTTTGCAAACTGGCAATTTGACTGGCAATTTTAGTCGCTCCATCGGCATCATCACCGGCCAGTGCATTTCTTATTTTGAACTCTTTTTTGATTTCCTGCCAACGAGCGGCTTCCTCTTCAGTGAGTGTTCCTCTGAGTTCTTTCAATTTAAGTAGATTCTCTTCAGCACCCATGGTTAACAGTTGGGCTTCACCGACATAATGGTCATCCAACAGTTTTTGCAGTTCTTCATCATCCATGATGGGTGCGATTTTCTCTGCCAGCTTGTTCATATTACGGTAACTGCCCTGTAATTTGAACGGTGGCTCTTCCCGATAGCGATCATCCATGGCTGCAGAACGGATGTATTCCTGATTGACTTTCAAAATCACATTTTGTGCTTTGAACAGGTTTTTTAATACAGCCACGATTTCATTGATTTCACTGGTTGAGTAATTATGGCTCAAGTCAGTGGTAGCAATATCCCTACCCTGCGCTTTGTCCATCAGTAAGTACAAATCATTGAGGTCACGCAACGCCATGGGCGCCAGCACAGGATTAGAAGTCAAAGAGTTTTCAATATAACTATTGGCAAAAATCTCATCCTGACCACTGAGAACATCACCCAAGTTATAAACATCAGCACGGTTAGCCAACATATCGGGAATTTTGAATACTTCTCCTGATTCGGTATAGGGGTTTCCTGCCATGATGACGCAAAACTTTTTACCGCGTAAATCATAAGTTTTGCTTTGTTCACGCCACACCCCTTCTATTTTCCGGGTGCCATCACACAGCGAAATGAATT
Organism: Lysobacterales bacterium; assembly: GCA_020442635.1. Taxonomy (GTDB): domain Bacteria; phylum Pseudomonadota; class Gammaproteobacteria; order Xanthomonadales; family Marinicellaceae; genus Marinicella. Next base: position 620 of record JAGRJR010000162.1, on the reverse strand, counting down.
TTTGTAGGAACTCAGGGTGAGTATGTTGAATGTCATCCAAATATAACATCACATTGTTACCCATTTCCAAAGCCAGATTCAGCTTTTCCAATTCCTGTTTGGCAGTGGCATTCGGGGCATTGGCTGGATCCAGTGATTTGACTTCATGGCCCAATGAAGGACAGTTGATTTTCATGAAGTTCAAACCCAAACGATTGGCGGTGTATTCCATCAAAGTGGTTTTGCCGTAACCAGGGGGAGAAATCAGCAGCAATAACCCCATGAGGTCACTGCGCTTATCCTGGCCTAAAGCACCCATTTGTTTGGCCAAATTATCACCAATAATCGGCAAATAAGATTCATTGATTAATTGGTTACGAACAAATGATGACAAAGGCCTGGCTTTGAACGTGTCCAATGCCATTTGTTGTTTTCGTTGGTGCAAAACCTGCTGTTTGGTGTCTCTGAATGCTTGAAACTGTGGTCGAATCACCTGATCAAAATAACTCAATCGTTCCATAAATTCATCAAAATCAAAAGTAATGCTTCGGTCATTCACATTGCCATGATCACCCAACAAGTTCTTGGCCTGACAAGACAAAGCAACCGCTGTTTTTTCAAAGTAATCCATCCCTTCACAC
>JAGRJR010000161.1 GCA_020442635.1 Lysobacterales bacterium | reverse complement strand
GCCACACCTGATAATGCAATGAAGCCAACACCTGCTGATATGGAAAATGGCATGCCCCTTAACCAAAGTGAGATCACACCACCGGTGAGTGCCAATGGAACACCTGTGAATATAATCATTGCATCTTTAAAGGAACTGAATGCCATGATTAGTAAACCAAAAATAATGACCAGTGTGATTGGCACCACGATAGACAGCCTCTTACTGGCAGATTCCAACTGTTCGAAAGTACCACCATAATCAAGCCAGTATCCGGCAGGTAGTTTCACATCTGATGCAATTTTCAACTTGGCCTCATCAACAAATGATCCCAAATCCCTGTCCCTGACATTGGCGGTTACCACCACACGTCGTTTGCCATTTTCTCTACTGACCTGATTGGGCGCTGGCGCCAGGATTAGCTCAGCCACTTCACTTAATGGCACAAAGCTACCATCATTCAGCGGTACTGGAAGTTCAGACAATCGACCCAAATCACTGCGCAATGATTCATCCAAGCGCACCATGATTTCAAAGCGCCTGTCGCCTTCATAAATAATACCAGCCCCTTGTCCTCCGATGGCTGTTTGAATTACATGTTGAACATCGGCCACATTGATGCCATAACGCGATAAGGACACACGATCAGGAATCACCGACAACATGGGTAAACCAGTGACCTGTTCAACACGGGCATCGGCAACGCCATCAATTTGTTCGATCACTTCAAGTATTTCATTACTGGAATTGAGTAGTTGATCCAAGTCATCCCCGAACACTTTAATCCCCAAATCTGCCCTGACCCCTGAAATAAGTTCATTGAACCGCATCTGGATGGGTTGGGTGAATTCATAGTTGTTACCAGGAAGTTCAAGTACGGCTTGTTCAATTTGTTCCACCAGCTCACTTTGAGTCAAAGATGGCTCTGGCCATTGACCCCTTGGTTTAAGCATAATGAAATTATCCGCCACATTAGGCGGCATCGGATCAGTGGCAACCTCCGGTGTGCCAATTTTGGCAAACACTTTTGTAACTTGAGGAAATTCTAAAATCCGCTCTTCCAAGATTTTTTGCATTTGGATGGCTTGCTCAAGCCCAGTACCAGGAATTCTCATGGCATGCATGGCAATATCACCTTCATTAAGTTCGGGTATAAACTCTGAGCCCAACCTTGTCGAAAGCCAACCAGCAAAGCTAACCAATACCATAGCACCAACTAATACCAACCAACGCAGCTTAATGGCTGCTTTCAACAAGGGTTGATATATTGATTTGGCTCCACGGATGATGAAGCTTTCCTTTTCACTTACCTGACCATTCATGAATATGGCAACGGCGGCAGGAATGAAAGTGAATGAAAGCACCAATGCAGCTAATAAAGCCATCACCACGGTCGTTGCCATAGGGTGAAACATTTTACCTTCTACACCAGTGAGCGAGAACAATGGAATATAAACTACAGTAATGATAATCACACCAAACAAACTCGGGCGAATTACTTCATTCGTTGCGGTAAATACCAGTTCAAGACGTTCTTTTAAAGACAATGTGCGTTTACCTTTTTGAGCTTCAGAAAGTCTCCTGATGGAATTTTCAATGATAATAACCGCACCATCAACAATTAAGCCAAAATCCAATGCACCCAAGCTCATCAAATTGGCCGAAACTCCAGCTACTACCATACCACTGATAGTAGCTAACATAGCCAAAGGTATGACTGCAGCCGTGATCAAAGCAGCCCTAAAGTTTCCTAATAAAAGAAACAAGATCACTATGACCAATAAAGCACCTTCGGTCAGGTTCTTTTGGACTGTCCAAATGGCTTTATCAACCAAGGTTGTTCGATCATACACTGAATCAATCACCACACCGGCAGGTAAAGTGCTTTTGATCTCACTAATCTTCTTGGCCACTGAAAGTGCAACTGCTCTGGAGTTTTCACCTACCAGCATCATGGCCGTTCCAAGCACTGTTTCCTGGCCACCTTGAGTGGCCGCACCGGTGCGCAGTTCCTTACCAATACCCACATCAGCAATGTCCTTGATTTTAATCGGAGCATGATCAATGTTCTTAACCACCACATCCTCGATGTCTCGAATGGTTTTTAGTTGGCCGGGCGATCTAATGAGAATTTGCTGACCATTAGTCTCTACATAACCTGCGCCCACATTAACATTATTCAATTCAAGTGCCTGGCTAATATCTGCAAAAGATATTTCATAACTTAGCATTTTCTCAGGGCTGGGATTGACATGGTACTGTTTGTTAAAACCACCAATGCTATTAACCTCCGTAACACCTGGGACCAGTGACAGTTGTGGTTTAATGATCCAGTCTTGAATTTCACGAAGCTCTGTTGAGTCAATGGTTGTTCCGTCATCCTGTATATACCCCTCTTCGGCCTCGACGGTGTACATAAAAATCTCACCCAGACCTGTAGCCACAGGCCCCATCTCAGGCTCTAAACCTTCTGGTAATAATCCTTTAATGGCACCTAGCCTTTCATTGATGAGGTTTCTGGCAAAGTACAGATCAGTGCCTTCTTCAAAAACAACTGTTACCTGCGACAACCCATAACGTGATAATGATCGGGTATAGGACAATTTAGGAATCCCTGCCAAAGTCGTTTCAACCGGATAAGTAATCCTTTGTTCGGCTTCAAGTGGTGAATACCCGGGTGCTTCTGTATTAATTTGAACTTGAACATTGGTGATATCAGGCACTGCATCAATCGGTAATTTCTGATAATTCCAAAAACCTGTGGCTATCAAAAGCAAAATTCCTGCCATCACCAACCAACGCCTCTTGATAGAGGCTTTAATAATTGTTTCAATCATTGTATCCTCCTTCAGTGGTCGTGCGAAGCGCCTGATTTTTCAATATCAGCCTTAATTAAATAACTGTTCTCAGAGACATACTCATCACCAATACTGAGCCCAGTTAAAATTTCTGTGAATTGGCCATCTGTGCGACCAGTTTCTACAACATGTGCAGAATAAGCCTCTCCTTTTTTCACAAATACCACAGAATTGTTCTCAATAGTTTGGATGGCTTTGGTGGGAACGACCAAATCTGCTTGAGTCGTGTTAACACTCACATGCCCTGAAACCAATAATCCAGTGGTCCATTCTTGAGTCTGATTATTGATCAACACTCGGGCAATGGAGTATGGCTTTTCATTCTGAGATGGAATGATGTGCTCAATTTCAGCAATAACGGAATTGTCAGAACCAGAAATTATCACATTTTGACCACCCTGAATTTGGCTCAACTGACCTGGGAAAACTTGTAACTCTGCCCAAATCTTATCGAAGTTAGCCACGGTGAAAAGCACTTGATCAAGGGCAATTTCACCGGGATTGGCGTGCCTGGCAACAATCACACCAGCCATAAGGGCTTTGATGGGGTATTTCTTCAGGCTTTCGTTGGATTCCACAAAAGCCAACGTGTCTCCCACTTTGACAGTATCACCAATTTGAACATTGACATTAACAACTGTGCCAGGGAACCTGGCTCTGATGTGGCTTACTTGACTGGGGTCGTTAACTGTTTTGCCATAAACTTTTAATTGTTCATTAATGACTCCAGATGAAGCTATTTCGGTCTTTATCATCAACTTTCCGGCAATCTCATCATCAATAGTGACCATTTGTACATTCTCATCATGATTATCTCCATCAGTATGGTCACCGGAAGCCAAAGTCATTGATGTAAAAAAGAGCAAGAAAAA
>JAGRJR010000160.1 GCA_020442635.1 Lysobacterales bacterium | reverse complement strand
CACCACCGTACCATTGTTGGCAGGATCTGGAGACACTGAACAGGTTCCAATGGTAGGAGCGGTATTATCCAAAGTAAAGGCAGCAACCGAAGTCGCGGTATTACCCGCTGCATCAGAAGTAGTGGCTGTTTCATCACCAGTTACACCACCAGGGCCTGCTGTTGCGGTACAAATCACAGTACCACCGGCTTCGCTACCACAGGTGTAGTTTGGAATAGAAACAGAACCACCGGCTTCAACACCAGTACAAGTCGCTGTTAAAGCAGTACCATCATTGGCTGGGTTAGGAGCAACCGTACAAACCGCAGCAGCAGGTGGTGTGTTATCCAGTGTGAAATTAGCTGGTGTGGTCGCTGTGTTACCAGCAGCATCAGTAGCGGTAGCCACTTCATCACCATCAACACCAGCGGTACCTACAGTACCCGTACAAGACCAGTTACCACCGCCGTTATCGGTACATACATAACCAGGAATGGTTAAAGTCGCACCAACTTCAACGCCATTACACGTTGCGGTAACCACGGTGCCATTGTTGGCAGGATCCGGAGACACTGAACAGGTTCCAATGGTTGGTGGTGTTATGTCTGATAAAGTGATCGTTTCTGTGTCTTGAAATGTGAAATTCGCTGAGGGTAATTGAAAAGAGTTGGCGGTAATTGTAACTGTGTTATCTATATCGCCTGTTGGTGCACCGGCATTAATTTGTGCTTGAAAACGAATCACAACCTGTTCACCTGGGGCAACATTACCACCATTGGTACCATTGGCACCTGAACCTACCCGAATGACTACTTGATTGTTGCCATTATCATATTCCCCAGCATCATTACCGGATGTGTCAGACAAACTGCCTATTGGACCTGAATCAGCACTGACGATCTCTATTGATCCTGGTATATAGGTCATATTAGTTGGAATCGGATCAGTAACTACTGTATCAGTTGAGCTGTCTTGGCCATCATTGGTGAAGCTGATCTCATAGGTAATGATGTCATTTCTACCAATGTCGCCTCCATTGTTGTCAATAGCAGTTTTAGTTAATGAGGAGCTAAAATCAGGAACATTAAGGTCTGTAACAAAAGCCAAATAATGTGGATAATAAGAATCCCCATTGGTGACGAATTCAACAGTAGCCTCTGTCTCACCATTTCCCCATGCAGGTGTCAAGGTACTGACATCAAAAAAATCGATATCCATACCTAATTGATTCACGTAATCTGGTGTTTTACTGCTTATCCTTACATTATCTTTGGTTACTGAACTGTTCCAAATATTATTTTGTGGATTCAAAGATGGAAAATCCACATTGCTGCCTTCAAATATAAATTGATCTCCAGAAATGTTTTGGTCTCCTTCCCATACCAAAGCACCGATTCCGGTATAATATGTGCCACTTAAAGGTGTTAATAATCCGGTCACTGTGACTGGAACAGTGGTGGTGTTGGTTATTCTGGCAGCACCATCAAATAAATTTAATCGTCTGAATGGCAAAGTGTTATTCTCATAAACAACAACGATTGACCAACCCCCATAGAATCCGAGACCGTCAGCACCGTTGTTGGCTTCTAATCCCCCTACAGTGTAAGTGCCAGATCCGGCAGCATTTACAATACCAGTGATGTCTGCGGTTACCTGATACGGACGATTACCATTGCTTCCTTGGTTAGAAAATGTATCAATGTTGCTACTTGGTGCTGTTACTGATTGGTAAGATGCCGCTCCTGGAGTTTTAATTTGGATTGTGCGTCTTGATCCAGCATTCCCACTGCGTGCTCCCCAATACAAACCGGCATATAAAACTGATGAATTAGCAGGCAATGTCAAAGTAGCTGAAGATGAATTATTGAACCCTCCGCCGGGATCGGTATTAACATATCTGGTTTGAATATTGTTATTGCCGTCAGTGATTCCATTTCTTATGTTAGCACAATTGGCGGTTACCGAGCCGTCACAGGTGATTAACACATTGCCGATTAATTCGATACCACCATTGGTATCTACACTGAATCGACTGGTGAAACTTCGATCAACTTGGGCATTTACACAAAAAACGAAGAACAACAATGCGGTAGCAACACCGCTCTTAAATCTGACAATCATAAATCACACACACGATAGTTATAAATGTGTGATTTATAACATAAACATAAGCTGAATGAACACCGTAAAAAGTAAAAAACTGTGACAAAATCCACAAAATACAAATTGTTTTTTGTTTTTTTGTGGTGAAAATGAAACTTTGTTAATAAAAAAATGAGTAATTTGTCTTGGCTTATGGAAAGGAGGGTAAAAATAGTTCAGCTTAAGTTTATGATTTTATGGTTTTTTTACGTTCAGAATTTTTCTGGTTAAATTGTCATTGATTTAGAGCATTAGGTCAATTAGAAAAATCAAAGTTTATTGTATTGAAAATTTTCTCAGGTACTTAAGAGGTGTTATTTTTTGTGTAACTCAATATATGGACAAATAATGTCACCTGATTAATAACCCAAAGAACTGTGGTTCAATAGCTGGTGCATTGATTTAATGATTCATGGACTTCAAACCAAACTACGCAGTATTTTTTTACTTTTTTTGTTGTTTTAGCCGATATCTACCCATCATTGCAAACATGCTGGAAATTTATAGAAAGTACGTTGTTTAAACTGAAACCTTCAATTAAATTGATGAGCACAAGTATAGGAAGATAGACTTAAATTATGGGTTATAGCGCCAAACTTGGTATGTTTATCAAAACGTTGTCGTTGATACAAACACAGCTTTACCTATCCCCAGTGACGCCTTATAATTTCCGCTTTGCCCATCGCTACAATCAAATAGCCCAATTAACAACAAGGAACAATGAGTACATATAATCCTCAACAAGTAGAACAACACGCTCAACAATTATGGGAAGCGCACAAGTCATTTGAAGTTAAACCTGATGAAAATAAGGAAAAATATTACTGTCTCAGTATGTTTCCTTATCCCAGTGGTAAGTTACATATGGGCCATGTAAGAAACTATACGCTCAGTGAAGTGATTGCCCGTTACCAAAAAATGCAAGGCAAAAATGTCTTACAACCCATTGGTTATGATGCCTTTGGTTTGCCGGCTGAAAATGCAGCTATTAAACACAAGAAAGAGCCTGCTGAATGGACTTATGCCAATATGGCAGACATGAGTGCTCAATTCAAACGATTGGGATTTGCTTTTGACTGGTCTCGCGAGATTGCTACTTGTAAACCGGATTATTACCGTTGGGAACAGTGGATGTTTGTCAAACTGTTTGAACAAGGATTGGTCTATCGCAAAGATGCGGTGGTGAATTGGGATCCGGTTGATCAAACGGTACTGGCTAATGAGCAAGTCATTGATGGTAAAGGTTGGCGCTCTGGAGCGGAAGTGATTCGTAAAACCATTCCTCAATGGTTCTTGAAAATCACTGATTATGCGGAAGAACTTTTGGCCTCTTTGGATAACATGCCCGGCTGGCCCGATTCAGTTAAAACCATGCAACGAAACTGGATTGGGAAATCTAAAGGTTTGGAGTTAGATTTTCAGGTAGAGGATTTTGGTAAGGTCAGTATTTATACCACCCGTCCTGATACCTTGTATGGTGTTTCTTATATGGCAGTGGCTCCTGAGCATCCATTGGCAGTTAAAGCAGCCGAAAGCAATGGCGAATTGGTTGAGTTTTTGACTCAATGCAGCAAAGAGCAGAGTAATGAAGCCGCCATGGCCACCATGGAGAAAAAAGGCATGTATAC
>JAGRJR010000015.1 GCA_020442635.1 Lysobacterales bacterium | reverse complement strand
TGAAATTTAAAAATCCCCATCCAAATACAAATCACGTTCCAGCTGCTGGGCTTCCGGATCGAATTTGTAAGGGTCAAAATCGGTGACACCCAAGTCACGCAACACACCCTCATCAATCAATGTTTGTCCTGAGTAAGTTTGCTCATCGTCTTTTAATATCGCCAAGGCAGCATCTGCCATGATGGCTGGGGTGCGAGATTTTTTCATCATCCGCTCATCCAAGGCATATTGCACTGCTGCGGTGGCAATTGCAGTTTGCGGCCACAAGCAACAGGCTGAAATACCATCGGTGCTTAACTCTTCAGCCAAACCGAGCGTTAACAGACTCATGCCATACTTGGATAAGGTATAAGGGATAAATGGTCCCAACCAATGCCTACCCATGTTCATCGGTGGTGATAAAGTGATGATGTGTGCGTTGTCACTTTGCTTCAGATACGGAATGGCCGCCTTGCTGCACACCAAAGTGCCTCGGGTGTTGATTTGATGAATCAGGTCAAAGCGTTTAACGTCGGTGTTTTGCACATTGGTTAAAGAGATGGCGCTGGCATTGTTAATCATGGCATCAATACCACCGAAATGTTCTACAGCCTGATCTACCGCCTGTTCCACCAAAACTTCGTCTCGAACATCCAGTTGAATGGCCAGTGCCTGACCTCCTGCTTGCTTGACTTCTTCGGCCACCGTATGGATGGTGCCCGGCAGTTTAGGGTGCGGTTCAGCTGATTTTGCTGCTATGACCACATTGGCGCCTTCTTGAGCACAGACCAAAGCAATTTCACGGCCAATGCCACGACTGGCACCAGTGATAAAAATGGTTTTGTTGTTAAGTGAGTTCATAATGTTCAGGTTCAGTGTTTGGCTGCGTATTGTTCTACTTGTTGCCAAACTCGCAACAAATTACCCGACAGAATTTTTTCAATATCGGCCTCAGAGTACCCTCGATTGAGCAGGCCTTCAATCAGATTAGGATAAGTAGAAACATCTTTCAAACCAGTTGGTAATGAATCACCCACACCGTCATAATCTGAACCAATGCCCACATGATCAATGCCGACCAATTGCACCACATGATCAAAATGGTCTAAAACCGTATCTAAAGTGGCAAACGGAAAAGGATTGTCCTGATAAAACTTTTTCTCGAATTGTTTGGCGGTTTCGCTGTCTGCTTTCAGGTTGTTTTCTTCGATAAAAACAGCTTTGGCTGCCTCTAAGTCATTCCAGTGTTGTATGGCCGCTTGAGAAACAAAATGTGATCCAAAATTGATAAAAATCACGCCGCCTTTGTCGGCCAATTCAACAATCATCTCATCACTCATGTTGCGTTCAAAGTCCGGTGTGAAATGTCTGGCCGAAGAGTGCGATGCAATCACAGGAACTTTACTGATAGCTATCACATCAGTAAAAGCCTGATCAGATATGTGCGACACATCAACCATCACACCGATTTCATTCATGGCAACAATCAATTCCTTACCAAAATCTGTTAAACCCTGAGCGGGTCTGTTTTTATCATAGGAAGAATCGGAAATATGGTTGCTCAAGGAATGAGACAGGGTGATGTAGCGAATGCCACGGCTATAAAAATGTTTTAAGTTTTTCAAATCACCCGCAATAGGCGAGCCATTTTCCATACCCATTGGTAATGAAATCAGGCCTTTGGCAAAGTTTTCTTGCAACTGATTTGTCGAAAAAGCCAGCGCAAATTTATCAGGTGCCGCTTTGATAATGGCCTCTACATCATCTATCAAACCATTGGCTACGGCGGTACTGTCACCACCTTCGGCTTCTATTTCAGCCGGGATATAAATTGACATAAATGGTGCATCCAAACCACCTGACTTGGCTCTCGGGTAATCAAAATCACCTTTTTCAGTCGCTTGGGTCACGTCTTCATAATGTTCCTTCAAACGATAAGGCACATCGACATGCAAATCGGCAATGATGTACTTTTGACTGATTTCTTGAGCAAGATTGTGATTACGTTCACTGACTGCACACGATGGCTTGACTGTTAGCAACCGTTGTTCGCTTGTACCACTCTTACCTTTTGAAGTAGGTGTCATGTTTTTAGAGGTTTCTTTTTCAATACTGATTTGTGACAAATCGCTGACTTCGATGTGGGTTTGAAAATAATATTTTGTAGACCTCTTGCCGCCTGGAGTAAACCAGATTTTCACTCTTTTGGCCTTACCTTTAACCAGAATAGTCTTATCTTCATAATAACTTCTGATATCAGTATCGTATTTTGCCCTAAACGCTTCTTGGAAAGATGGTAATAAAGCGACAGTAATGTTTCTCCTGTCTCGGTAATCTTCCTGGGTATTAAGGTAGATACGGGAGTATTGTTTTCCAGTGTTTTTAATGTGTAACAAAAACTCTCCTCTCAGTCCTTTAGGAGCCATTGCTTCAGTTTTTTCAATGATATCCCAAGTTGAATAATGGTCATTCACTGGTTTGATTGATTCTGTTTGATGACAACCAAATAAAATCAAAAAACTAATAGGCATGCATAGTTTTAAAATCATTTTTCTCATAGTAAATTCCTAAAAGCTTTACCTGAAGTTTTTAAAAATGGCATCAATGGCGTGTTTGGCTTCTTTTAAGCTGGCTGAATGGTATTGTCGAAACAGTTTGATGGCTTCAATTTTATTGTTTGAGTTCAAAGCATTGAGCACATCTGGATGCACATCATCATAGGGGTTTCGATCGGCATGATCACCTTTGGGTTGTAAACTGGCCCATTCTTCAGGTGTTAGTCGTTCCGGATCACGGCTTATGGTTACTTTTTTACTGCTGCGACCAATGATAAAGCCGACAACCAAAGCGATAATAACCGTCGCTATATTTTGAAAATCACCCATCTAAAGTTCTCCTACACAGATACCATTGATTTTATAACAGCGGATCAAGATTTCATATCAAAACCGCAATGACAAACAACTCAAACCACCATCGAGTTTTCGAAACTCTGAAACATCAACAGCGATGGTGCTATAACCTGCCTGTTCAATCATGGCTTGGGATTTGGGAAAGCCCTTTGGCACAATCACTTGACCATTGATCCAAATACAATTGGCCGCATAACTTTCTGCAGCTGGCACTGTTAAGAGATTGAACGATTCAAAGGCTGGATGTCCAATCATTTCTTGTGAAACCAGCAATCTATTATTCTCCAGATAACTCAAACCGGTTTTCAGGTGTAATAAACCATTCATTTCAACCGTTTCGCCGCTCATGCCTTGTTGTTCAAGGATGCCAATCAATTGTTGGGCACCTTGTTGGTTGGTACGGTCTGACAGGCCGATATAAAAATGTTTGTCCACCATCATCACATCACCACCATCCAGAGTTCCGGGTGCTTTGATGTGCTGAATGTCTAATCCTTGGTTTAACAAAGCCTGTTCGATGGCTTTGGTTTCACCTTTTCGGCTATCAGCACCTGGATGGGTGATGATGGCACCGTGTTGCGTGATCACCGCCGGATCTTCAATAAAGCAAGAATCAGGAAATTTTTCATCAGCAGGCAAAACTGTCACGTCCAAGCCGCATTGTTGCAGGGCTTTGATGTATAGTTTGTGCTGTTGTAACGCCAACTGATAATCAGGTTGACCCAATCCGGCTTCGGTGATGCCGTTGACCATATTGGCGCAAGGGGTTTTAACAATGGCATGTTTGAACATGGTAATTTCGGGTTTGGAAAACGTCTATTGTTGATTGTAATAGAATCAAATACAATCATAATTCACAATGTAATTATTTTGCCGCCAATGAGTTTTCATGACACACCTTTAGTCGGTCAGCATGTCCGACTCGAGCCCTTACAACAACATCACTTACCCGGATTGAAAACCGCCATCGAAGATGGGCAATTGCATCAACTGATGGTGACCACAGTCAGTGACCCAAGCAAGGTCAATGAGTTTTTTACATACATACAAAAAATGTTGGCAACCGGCAGCATGATGACCTATGCCACCATTGCTCAATCCTCAAACCAGGTCATCGGCTCAAGCCGTTTAATGAACACCGATTGGGAACACCAGCGTACAGAAATCGGTGGTACTTTTATCGCTAAAAGTTACCAACGCACTGCCATCAATACCGAAGCCAAATACCTGATGCTGACCCATGCTTTTGAAACCTTACAATTCAATCGAGTGGCCTTCAGGACTGATTTCTTGAATCAACGATCTAGAACAGCCATCGAACGCCTCGGTGCTAAATTCGAAGGCATTTTGCGCAACCACATGGTGATGCCTGATGGTCGCATCCGTGATACAGTGGTTTATAGTATCATCAAACACGAATGGCCTGGTATCAAGGCATTCCTTGAAGAGAAACTGAGATAAGCTGAAAAGCATTTTAAAAATCATTATGAACAACCTAATCGTCATACCAGCGCAGGCCGGTATCTAGCATCTTTCTGTAAGTAATTCAGATATTTACATCCTAAAAATATCTCAGTTGCCCAGACAATAACCTTAAAGACACTGGATGCCTACTTGCGTCGGCATGACATTAATCACATACAAAACCATATGTTATACTCACTGAGCACAAAATTGTGATTTCGAAAAAGTTTGAACAAAACACCAGGATAGCTAATTTATAAGGATTAACAAATGAGTAATGACGATAACAATGTATCCAAATCGGGAGCCAAAATTTTCACCTACACCGATGGTGAAAAAGAGTGGGAAGCGGCCCACGGCGAAGAATGTATCGAGGAAATTTCTGATCATATTGAACGGCATATAGGTGAAATTCATCTGGTGTATCATGAGCTGGTATCTGATACCGTACATATTGATGTTCACCATGTAGCTCCTACAAATGAGTGCCCATTTCACACATTAATTACATCTGGGATGAGTGATTTGCCCATGGCTGTTCCCGAAGATTCTGGTATGCCAAAACATTTGGAGCTTATGATTCTTCTTCCAAAAAATTGGAAAATATCTCAGGAAGACTTTCAAAATGAACAATGGTATTGGCCAGTAAGAACGCTCAAGTTCCTGGCACGATTTCCACATAAATATGATACATGGCTTGGCTATGGTCACACCATTCCGAATGGCAATCCAGCAGAACCTTATGCAGAAAACACTAGGTTGAATGGAGCCATTCTGTTACCTCCTGTCAGTGTGCCTCGAGAATTTTTAACCCTCGAAATAGACAAAGATAAAACAATTGAGTTTAATTGCATTGTCCCGCTGTATGAAGAAGAAATGAATTATAAATTAGATAAAGGCAGTGATGCTTTGTTAGACAAATTTGACAAGCATGGTGTCAGTGATGTTGTTGATATCAAGAGGAAAAATATTGCAAAGAAAAGATTTGGTTTATTTTAAGATCGGTGGTCATGAAATTCCGACAAGCCCAAAAAAAAGACCTTCCTCAACTGGTTCAAATGTTGGCTGATGATCCATTGGGCGCCAAGCGTGAAAACCCGACTTTACCACTAACTGAGTCATACCTCCAGGCATTTGCTACCATTGATAAAGATCCGAACAACGAGTTGATAGTGGCTGAACAAGATCAGCAAATTATTGGTATGTTACAACTGACCTTTATTCCTTATTTGACCTATCAAGGTTCGTGGCGTTGTTTGATTGAAGGCGTGCGGGTACATAAGGACCACCGAGGTCAAGGTGTTGGCAGGTTGTTGTTTGAATGGGCCATTAAACGAGGCAGGGAACGGAGTTGCCAGCTGGTGCAATTAACGTCTGACAAGCAACGATCCGATGCCATCAGATTTTATCAACAACTTGGCTTCGTGCCCAGCCATGAAGGGTTTAAATTAAGTTTGACAAGTTAACAGAGTCACTTGGCCAGTTTATATTTTTCATTATTGTATGACCAACTGGCAAATTGAGCAAAAGCCAGAGCCGTATTATTTGCGATCAATGGGTGATTGTAGTCAATTTGGCCGTTACTCCGTTGGTAACTCACAGGTTTCTTCTCGGGTTGTAAAATCACTACTTTGTCCTCGGTCAAAAAGGCTTGTTTATCAGCATATTGCATGATGGCTCGGCCGTGATAATTGTCTTCTAACTGGCTCAAATCTCTACCTAACATCGGATTGGGAGACTCTATGCCGAGCAGACTCAATAATGTTGGTGCCAAGTCAATTTGACTCACCAAAGTTTGATCAACTTGGTGTTTAACACCCTGACCTAAAATAAAGCCTGGAATATGGAAGCGATTGACTGGCACCAAAGCCTCTCCCATGACACGGGCATCATGATCTGCGACCACCATAACAATCGAATTTTCAAGATGGCCACCCTGTTCCAATTGTCCAAGGAATTTACCCAGCGCATAATCAGCATATTTGACCGCGTTATTAACCGTGTTTTTTTCCTTGTCATACAACTTAATTTTATTATCAGGAAACTCGAAGGGTGTGTGATTGCTCGAAGTGAATATCAGGGTAAATTGAGGTTGTTCTGTTGGGCTACTGATTTCCTGATAAGCCCGGTTAAATAAGTCTTCATCAGAAACGCCCCAGTTACCGAGAAACTGCGGATTTTCGTAATCATTTTGGTCAATAGAACGATGAAAACCATTGGCCAGAAAGAACCCTTTCATGTTGTCAAAATGACTTTCACCACCATAGATAAAGGTGTTTTGGTAACCCTGTTCAGCCAGCGTTTGCGCAATGGTATAAAAGTTTTTTTGCGCTTTGGGTAGTTTCAAAACCGCACGGGCAGGTGACGGTAGAAACCCGGTGGTAATGGCCTCCAATCCTCGGGCTGATCTTGTCCCAGTTGCATATAAATCGGTAAAGAACCAGCTTTTGTCTCGATAACTGTCAATCGATGGGGTCAATGGCTTTCCTCCCAATGAACCCACAAATTGTGCACCAAGGCTTTCTTCAACCACCACGATCAAATTCAGGTTATTCTGTTGTCCTGTCGCTTGATTGGTATGCAAGGTAGGCAGTTCATCACTGAGAAACTCAGCTTTTGGCGACATGTTCTGTCTAATAATTTTGAGCATTTCAGCTTCATTAATTGAACCATACAATTTGGAAGCCGATGCTTCATTACCCATCTGATAAATGGCATACATCAAACTGTAAGTGGAATTTAAAGGTAAGGAATTGACCATGCTGTCATTAGAAAAAGCCACCATGGCTGGATTGATTGGACGGTGTTGAAAACCTGATCTGATAAGCAGTGTCAAAACAAGCAGAACAAACACCATAGCAACTGATGCTAATGGGCTGAAACTGGATTCATGTTTTTGTTTAACTTTTATCCAACGAAAAGTCCAATAAGACAAAGCGCTTACCAGTAAAATCACTACAATCAATTGTACCCAATAGCCTTTCAGCAGCATGCCAGCCACCTCATTGGGTGAATTCAAATACTCAACAAACAATCGATTGGGTCTGGTGTCGTATTCATTGATGAAACTGGGAGTGGCAGCCTCCATAAGTACCATAATAGTAAAAAATAACCAACACCAAATGCGAATAAACCTGTGGACAAATTTCCCTTTAAACCAAGTCAAAACACTGAGTAGCAGCAGCAAACAGGGAAAAGCAACTACTTGAGCAACCAAAGAGACATCAATACGCAAACCACCCCACAAAATTTGATACAAGGAATCGACATCTTTGACGCGATCAAAATAGAGAGTCACCAGTACAACTCTTGAGATTGCCAACACAACAAGAGTAAAGCAGCAAAACTTCAACAGGAACCACAACTGTTCCCTTAAAAAAGGCAATGATCTAAACAAAGGAAATTCTTTTATTCAATTAATTGTTTAGAGCCTGTCAGTCACTAAAATCAATCGTATTAAATGACGAATTATGTTATTTTGTTATTGTGCACAAAATCACCCAATATGGTTGGTTACACGCATGTAATACGAGAGGAGAAAAACATGACTTTAGAAGGTTTATTGATTACCTTGATTGTGGGAGCCGTTGCTGGTTGGTTGGCTGGCACTTTAATGAAAGGTTCCGGTTTTGGCCTGGTTGCCAATATCGTGATTGGCATCATCGGCGCATTTGTCGGCGGTTATGTATTGGGTATGCTGGGCGTATCTTTGGGTGGTGGCTTAATAGCCGCTATTATCAATGCCACCATTGGTGCCATTATCTTATTGCTGGTGATAGGGGTGCTTAAGAAGGCTGTGAAATAAAAACAAATGACTGAGTATTTTTGTGTTAGTTTCTTACCATCGACAAATAAAATCAGTCATTTAGACTAAAACCCGATATGATGTCGGGTTTTTTGTTACCAAGAATATTCTGAGACCTTTTCACAGTTGACACCAATAATTTGTTTTTGAGTCGTGTTGAATTGAAATTTCTCACAAGAGCGAGTCCAAAGTATGTGATGATTAGCATTCATATCTGGATAAATATCAAAATTAACTTCAAGGTATTTACCATCAGCAGATTCAAGGTGTGCTTGATAAAAATATGAATCAATTGGTACAGTTAATGTACCCAACTTAAATGGCAACCCTTGCTTGTAGGCACCTTCTGCGCAATGATACCCTTCGGCATAGTTACTTGTTTCTGCTTTACTTTTCAGATCAAAAAAACCACAATCTACAGCATGATCTCCTGCCAATTGATTAATGTTCATAGCAAACCCTATATCACCAATAGATCCCCAAGCAGGGAAATTCTTTTTATTAATTTGACATGAAGATAGTGACAAGATAAATGGTAAATACAACCAGCTTTTCATTTCACAAGCGGGGCAACTTCTGCTTCACCATTCGTTCAGCACGTTCAAAATCAACTTGTTCAATGCCATCAATGCCTTCGACCAGGCTGTCTAAAATTTTGAATTGAATCTTGCCACGAGCAAAGGCTGTGGCATAAGGAATCAGATGAAACATCACCATCGAATAGCGAGGAATGAAATATTCCGGCAGGCGCTTTTCCAGTTCAAAGGCAATGGCTTTTTTTAAATGAAATTTCGGATCATTCACCGAAGAACGCATTTCTACATAATTTTCCAAAGCCATGTCTGCGATGGCATTGCTGTTGGCCATGCGGCTTTCCACAAATGCCGGCATCGCCAAATCCCAATCATCGTTGTACTTATTCAGCGCTTTTTCCATCGCCACACAGTCTTCAAAACCCGCGTTCATGCCCTGACCATGAAATGGCACAATCGCGTGGGCTGCATCGCCTGAAAGCACCACATTTTTATAATGCCAATCGTTACAACGGATGGTGCCCAAATAGCCGGTTGGATTGTTGAAGTAATCATCTTCCAGATCAGGAATTAAGGCTTTGACATCAGCAAACTGTTCGTCGAACAACTGGTTCAATGTGACTTTATCATTCACCGATGCAAAACTGATGGAGCCTTCATTGGGCATAAACAAAGTCACGGTAAAAGTGGCATCAGGATTAGGTAAGCCAATCAGCATAAAATCATTGCGTGGCCAAATATGCAAAGCCTCTTTTTCCATTTGAAATGAACCATCTGAGCCAGCAGGAATGTTCAATTCCTTGTATGAGTGATCCAGAATATCTGCAGTGTATTCAGTTTCATGCAAGCCTTTCATAGATTCACGCACCTGGCTGCCACCACCATCAGCACCAATTAGATAGTCAAATGAAACAACAGTTGTCTGTTCAGTAATCATGTTTCTTTGCGTGCATTTGTTGTTATCAAAATCAATATCAACACATTCCGATTTGAATTTAAAAACCACTCCCTTAGCCTCTGCTGCATCACGTAACAAGCTCACTAATCCAGCACGAGAAACTGAATAAATAACTTCTTCGGGTTTTTGACCATAACTTTGGAATTTCAAATCGCCTTGCTCATTGTGCAACATACGACCTTGCATCGGAATCAATAAAGGATTGACCTGATCCATTAGGCCCAAACGATCCAAAGCATCAATACCGCGATTGGCCAAAGCTAAATTGATTGAACGACCAGCTGGAATGGCTTCTTTGCGGATGTCTGGCAGTTGTTCATAAACAGTAACCTGATAACCTCGGCGCGCCAAATAGTTGGCATGCATGGAACCCACTAAGCCGGCACCGATAATCACAATGTGTTGGGGTTTATTGTTCATAATGAAGCCTCCAAAATATCGACAAAACGGACACAATCTTCAAATGTATTGTAAAGCGGCACCGGTGCCACCCGAATCACATTGGGTTCACGCCAGTCACAGGTTACGCCTGCGGCTTCAATGGCATTGAACACATCCTTGCCGGTTTTATTGCTGTTGATACAAATCGATAATTGGCAACCGCTCAGTTGATCATCTGGGGTGATGATTTCAACTTGATTTTTGAGTCGATTGTTCAATAAAAAACGCAAATAAGCGGCCAATTGTTTCGATTTGTCTCGAAGCGCAGAAATTCCACCCGCTTGTTTAAAGGTGTCCAATGAAGCCCGAATGGCTGCCAAAGATAAAATGGGCGGATTGGACAATTGCCAACCTTCAGCCGATTGAATTGGAATGAAATGATTTTCCATTTTGAAACGCGTGGCTTTGTCATGTCCCCACCAACCGGCAAAACGCGGTAAATCCGCATTGTCATGGTGTTTTTCATGGACAAAGCAACCAGCCACAGAACCTGGACCTGAATTCAAATATTTATAGCTACACCAGGCAGCAAAATCCACACCCCAATCATGTAACTTCATGACAACATTGCCTGTTGCGTGCGCCAAATCAAAACCCACCACAATGTCATGATGTTGCGCGGCATCAGCAATCGCCTGCATATCAAAAACTTGACCAGTGTAATACTGAACCCCCGGCAACATAATCAATGCCAGTTCATTGGCATGGGCATCAATGGTGGCAAGAATATCGTCCAGCTGTAAACATTCCTCACCCTCACGCGGTTTCAATAACACCATGGCTTCATCTGGGTCAAAGCCATGGAATTTGATTTGTGACTCCACCGCGTAATGATCTGATGGAAACGCGTGGTCTTCAATCAATACCTTGAATTTTTGTTGGGTGGGTCGATAAAAACTCACCATCAAAAAATGTAAATTCGCTGTTAGAGAATTCATACAAACCACTTCAGAGGGTTTGGCGCCGACCAATTTGGCTGACTCTTCGGTCAAAAACTCATGGTAAGGCATCCACGGAAACTCACAATCAAAATGTCCTTTCACCCCAAGTTGTTGCCACTTGGTTAATTCATCATTGAGGTACTGAGACGTCAACTTGGGTTGCAAACCAAGGGAGTTGCCACAAAAATAAATTTCATCCTCATTGCTTCCATTTATCTTCGGAATATGAAAAGCATCCCGCATGTGCGCCAATGGGTCCTGTTGGTCCAATGATTGAGCAAAAGCCAACGAATCTTCAAAAGCCATGATATTGATCTGATAAGAAAATGATTATTATAAACAAACGGAGCGTAAAAAAGTGCCTGAACCCTGCATTTATCCCTGAAAAGCTCAATGCTCAAAGTGACTTATGTGAACTAATCAATAAAAGCAATTTGCACAGCTAAAAAATCATGCAAAACAGTGAATCATGGCAGCATTTGATTTAAAATCATTAGAGAATTCTGAGGTGTGGTATGAAAAAAATTGTATTGATTGTGGGGTTTTTAGTTTCTGTTTGTGTAGATGCTCAATTGATATTCAGAGCTCATTTTGGACCATTAGATGTACCTCCTTTGTTTGAACAAGTTGCCGGTGAATATCAATTGCCTGATGAGCCGGCCGCCAATCAATTGCAATGGATTCTTGACCAATTGGCACAACCCAGTACCAGCATTGCAGACATCAACAATCACTTCTCAGCCGGTTGGTTGTCACAAATTGATGCCCAACAAACCCAGACATTTATCGATTCAGTCAGAACCTCATACCCAAGTGCCGTCATCACTGATTTGGTGGCTTTAACAGCCATGCATGCGACTGCTTTTGTCGAAGGTCAAAATGGTAATACCGGTCGAATATTGTTAGAGGTTTCTTACTCGGGGAATCAGTTAATCACAGCGTTTGGAGTGATTGGTCACAATGGCAACCTGATGTACCCTGAAGATATGAATCTGAGCATGACACAAGCGATTGATAAGTTTACGACCTTTGCAGCACAGACTGGCGTCTTGGTGGCTTACATCAATGACAACGATCAATGTGAAGCCATTTACTCACACAATCCCAACCTATTACTGGCAACGGGATCATTGTTTAAACCCTGGGTATTGGGTGGTCTGGCTGACGAAATAGATGCAGGTAATCTGTTAGCTGATCAAAATGTTACTTTTGTGGCTTCAGAAGATGTTTATAATCCTGGTTTGGTCAACCGTGAACCTTATGGAACCGTATTTAAACTGGAAGATCTTGCTAATATGATGCTGGGTAACAGCGATAACTCAGCCACAGACTTGGTGCATGAAGTTGTGGGAAGAAGTGTGATTGATGGTTATATTGATCACTCAGGTGTCGATAATGCTGATGTGTTAAAGCCGATACTGTCAGTCAATGAACAGTTTCATTTATTTTTCTCGTTTCCTTTGGCCACTTCACAAAACTATGTCAATGACACAGAACCGAATCAATTGAGCTTTATCAACAACCAAATCGTGCCCCTGGGTCCAGTCAGCAGCTTTCCTCACAACAATGAATCTTTGTTAACAGCTGGTAGCTGGCGTGCCACACCGATGGACATTTGTGCTAATATGGCAGAGCTGCGTCAATACGATCGCGACTCCGAAGCCATGCGAGTGGTTGACCGTTCATTCGGCGCCCAAGCGGCACAATTTCAAGTCAGACCCAAATGGGATCGTGTTTGGTATAAAGGTGGTTCATTGGCCTCTGGTGCCACAGGCTACCATGTGTTGACTCATGGCTGGCTACTGGAAAACAACGGTCAATGGCCCATTGTTGTGGTTGGCATGACTAACGATTCAGGTGGTGGCATAGATGCTGATAACGGTGTATTCAAAATACAATCCGTACTCGCCAGAATTTTAGAACTCGCAGCTGAGGGTTTGTAAGCAACGACACACGGTTCTTCTACATCCATGCAAGTAATCTCTCTGGGCACCGTTCGAAGAACGGTATGAGATTCTGCAATTAATCATTGCTCATAATTTCAAACCAAGTAAAATTCAATATCTAACCAAACAAGCGCCCATAGCTCAGCTGGATAGAGTGAAAGAAAGTGCTTCACTTCCCTTCTTTTGCTTCGCAAAAACCGGCTTCGCTCAGGTATAATGACAAATGTCTGATTCGCCATGCGAACCAACCCATTTGATGATTTGATTGGAACTATCAAAAATAACAAAAAAATATGCGCCCATAGCTCAGCTGGATAGAGTAACTGGCTTCGAACCAGTTGGTCGGGAGTTCGAATCTCTCTGGGCGCGCCATTTCATATATCACTTCTCTGGTTAAATACTCATGTTTTTATGGTTCTGTGCTGCTATATCAATATCGTATCAAAATAAAAGTCTGCTCGAACTGAATATGAAAACGTGGTGATGTATTGATGATAGAATAACTGTTGTTTATCTTTAAGCCGCTTTTATGAATCATCAGATTGACTCAGAAATATATAATCAACTCAAAGTCATCGCCAATAAGCTGATGTCAGGGGAAAGAGATAATCATACTCTTTCGCCTACGGATCTGGTACATGAAGCCTTTATTCGGGTTGACCTGCCAACAGGCATAGAGTCAGAGGATGAACATTATGTGTTTATTCTTGCCAGGCAAATGAGGCGGTTGTTGGTTGATTATGGCAGGCAATACAGCAGCAAAAAAAGAGGTGGTAGTCAAAGCCGGGTTATTTACACTGACGCCTTGGGAATCAATGGTAATCTCATGATTGATTTTTCCTTGATTAATGACGCCATTAATGAATTGGCTCTATTGGATGAAAGGGCAGCAAAAGCCATTGACCTGTTCTATTTTACCAATGTAGACAGAGAGTCAGCGGCTAAGTTGTTAAATATTTCGTTGCCCACCCTAGAAAGGGATCTTCGTTTTGCCAAAGCCCAAATCACGCATTTTCTCAGCGAGAACGGTTGATGAACCCGGGAAATCATCATCAACGACACGGACAACAAATCAGAAAACTGTTTGATGATTGCCTTAATCTCACTGAATCGGAACAAATAAAACACTTGGCTCAGTCTCAAGCGCCAAAAAGTGTTAAAAACCATGTGGCCAAACTGTTAAAAATCACCGGATCTGAAATAGAACTGACTCAAAGAGTTATTGACACAGTTAAGATAAGTTTGGATGTGAAACCAATTACTGCGGGTATGAAAATTGGCTCTTATCAGCTGATAAGGTCAATTGGCGAAGGTGGTCAGGCGGAAGTTTGGTTGGCAGAAAGAGCTGACGGCGGTTTTGATCATCAGGTCGCTATTAAATTTTTGAAACCGATACATGATCAAAAGGATTTGGTTAGGTTTCACAGTGAAAGAGAGGTGTTGGCAACACTGAAGCACCCCAACATTGCGCATCTGCTTGATGGGGGAGAGCTTGGCGAAAACAGACCCTATATGGTTTTGGAATATGTAGAGGGATTGCCGCTTCTTGACTATGGATTGCTAAAAAAATTCACTTTAAACCAGTATTTGGATTGTTTCCGACAAATTTGTGATGCTGTGAGTTTTGCACATTCTCATTCAATTATTCACAGGGATATAAAACCATCAAATATATTTGTTACGTTTGATGGGGTGGTCAAACTTCTGGACTTCGGAATTGCCAAATTCATGGGGAATGAAAAATTTGGTAATCAGACTTTTCCCATAATGACCTTGGCTTATTCCAGCCCAGAACAAGTGACTGGGCAAGCGATTTCTACGGCTACTGATGTTTATGCCTTGGGTTTGTTGTTATATGAAATGCTCACCGGAGTAAGGGCACAAGCAGTCGATAACAATATTCCTGCAGAAATCATTAAGGAAATCACTGACATAACGCCTTTGCTCCCCAGTTTGGTTGTCAAAGAGACACGATTAAATAGAAGTTATAACTCAAGAAATTTGCAGGGTGATTTAGATAACTTGATTCTTATGACTATCAGGAAGGAGCCAGCAAGAAGGTATGGCAGTGTTGATGCCTTGGCCAATGATGTCAAAAATTTTCAGCAAGGAAAACCCTTGTTAGCGGCTGGTGACAGCTGGCTATATTTAACCCAAAAGTTTATCAATAGAAATCCCATAGTTACTTTAACCAGCCTGGCTTTGTTTGCGTTTATGGTGGCGGTTCCAATTATCCAGTTTCAGAACCAACAGCAAATTGAGCTAGAAAGAGATAAGGCGGTTTTTGCCAGTAATCTGGCCGCCGAGCAAAAAGTCATCGCTCAGAAAACCACCGACTTTTTAGTGAAAATTTTGCAGTCTGCTTCAACTTTATCGCACCAAGGTGAAAGTATTCGGCTTAAGGATGTTTTGGCGCGCGCAGAAAACCAATTAACCAATGGACTTGATGATCAGCCAAAGATTAAAGCGAATTTAATGATGAAAATAGGTGGCATTCATTTTCATATTGGAAATTATGAACAAGCAAAAGACTATTACCAACAGGCATTAAAATTATTTGAGTTGATTGGAGATAACTCAGGTAGGGTGGAAAGTCTTGACAGTTTGGCTGTGATAGCTTATTCAGAACAGGATATCAATAAAGCACAAGGTTATGTAGCAAAGGCTGAAAAGCTCAGCAATTTTTTAACTGATCCTGTTGAAAAGGGTTGGCATCAATTAAGATTAGTTAAAATTAATCTTCATAAGGAAAAAAAAGAGACAGTAATAAAAAAATTGATTGATACCGTTCAATTGTTAAAAAATCACAAAGTTCAAGACCATAGGTTGTTGGCTGCACTCTTCTATGAATTATCTAAAACCAGCAATAGTCATGCACTGGCGCTGGCATATATAGAAAAATCTTTATATCACACAGCCCAGGATGATGGCAAAGTTACGCCATCATATTACGACAGGTTGATGGAAAAGGCCGAAAGGCTCGTTCTGGATAAACGAAAACAAGAAGCTGTTATTGTATTGGATGAAGCTTCGGGCTTGGCAAAAATATTGTTCAGCAAGGATCATCCAAAATATGGTGTTTTAATGACAAAAATAGCTGCACTGGAACAAGTTACTATTATGGATAAGGATGATGATGAAAATTGACTTACGAAACCAGAGATTTCAATTCCATCTAAAATAATTAGCCAAAACGCTTTATTGAGCCTAGCTATCAATCTTTGGAGGAAACACCATTCCTGCAGTAACAAATGTGGTGTTTTTGACGCGTTTAATAAATATTTCTAAGATTTGTTTAAAATTTTTAAATTTTTTTGATGGAAATTCCATTCAATTGCGCTTTATAGATTACCAGCGTAAGACTCAATGAGTTTTTGGAATTTTTTAGAAAGTAGTAAGTTGGTTTGGGGAAATCAATTCTTAAAATACTCTCCTCTCGATACCCATTGCTGTGTGGGGGAAGACATTGCAATGGGTAGCGTTCTTCCAGAATTTACGCTTTAACAAGACCCGGCTTTGAGCGGGTCTTGTTTTTTCCCAAGGGTTTATTGATGTGTTACGCGAAAATTAACTTCAGAACATAGAAGAAAATAATTGATAAACTAGCACCTGCTGGAATAGTGACCACCCAAGAAGCAAAAATATTTCTCACTACTTTAAGGTCAATGGCCGAAATTCCACGCGCCATACCAACACCCAAAACTGCGCCAACTAATGTTTGTGTGGTTGAGATGGGCATGCCTGTTCCCGAAGCAACTACAATGGTGGTTGAAGCAGCTAACTCTGCAGCAAAACCTCGAGAGGGTGTTAAGTGAGTGATTTTTTGCCCCACAGTTCTGATAACCCTGACACCAAAGGTGGCCAAACCTATCACAATACCTATCCCTCCTAACAACAAAATCCAAGTCTCTATGCCTGATTTTGCGGCCACAATACCTGTATGCGCTGTGGAGACAATGGCAGCAACCGGGCCCACTGCATTGGCTACATCATTTGAACCATGCGCAAAAGCCAAACCTGAAGCAGTGATAACCATTAATACAGCAAAAACCCGCTCTACTGTATAAAAGTGAAAATCTTTTTCTTTCTTTTTATCCGCTTTGATCTTAGAGATAAAAAATGCACCAATTAAAGCCACCACTAAGCCAGACAAGGATGCATAGGAATATGCTTGTATATCAGTCAAATCCAGTCCCACATGTTTCAAACCTTTCTTGATGGTAACCAGGGTCAAAACAAAAGCAGTCAAGAACATGTAAACAGGTACATACCTTTTGGCCTTTGCCAGAGGATCCTGTTGTTTCAGAATCAAGTGATGAACTGTTTGGAAAATAAGAAAGGCAATAAAACCAGCAATCATGGGAGTGACTATCCAACTCAATACAATGTCACCCACCTTGCTCCATTTAATGGCCTCTGAGCCAATACCAACAGCGGCAAAACCGACCACTGCGCCAACGATAGAATGAGTGGTTGAAACGGGCCAACCCTTCTTGGAGGCCAATAACAACCAACAGCCAGCTGCCAGTAAAGAGGCCAACATGCCATAAATCAATAGCTCGGGATTGCCCTCTACAGAGCTAGCGTCAATGATGCCTTTGCGAATGGTGGATGTGACCTCTCCTCCGGCCAGAACGGCGCCAGCAAATTCGAAAATTGCGGCAATAATGATGGCTTGTTTGATGGTGATGGCTTTAGAGCCCACTGAAGTAGCCATGGCATTGGCCACATCATTGGCGCCAATGCCCCAGGCCATAAAAGCTCCGAACACGGCAGCCAAAACGATATACGTTAATTCATATTCCATGATAATACTCCTTTATTTAGCCAATAATAATTCGAGGCGTCTGCCAATTCTTTCAGCCTGATCAGCCACATCACCCATCATATCGATAAGCTTATACAAAAAGATGACTTCAACCGGAGGCAAATCAGCTTCCATAGAAAAAAGCTTTTGTTGTAAGCCAGATTGCATATCGTCGGTTTCAGTTTCAATTTTGTCTAATTTGGCAATCAGCTTTTCAACAATCTTGACTTCTGCTCCACGAAAGCCTGTCTCATAAAGTTCATCCAATTCGTTAACACTTTGTTTGGCTTTTTTGGCGGCATCAACACAACGCTCAACAAACTCAATGAAATGATCATACAGTCCTGTTGGAATTTGTATTTTGCGCAATTTAACCATGCCGGCAATTTGCTTGCTGATGTTGGCTACTTTATCTTGCACCAAAACCAGTTCCAATAAATCCTGACGCGGGACTGGCATAAATAAACTCTTAGGTAAGTTGGCTCGGATGTGGTTCTTTTGTTCATCAGCATCGTTTTCCAAAGTTTTGATTTCATCTGCCAGTTCATTAACGCGAACCCAATCATTTAAATTGGCGGCTTTGAATAAATCAGGTAATAAATAGGCTGCATCACATGCAGTTTTGATGTGCTGTTGTAGCGGCTCAACTGGTGATCGACCCAGCATGTCGGAGATAAAACTTCCCATAATTCTCTACCCGGATAAAAAGTGTGCCACATTATATGAATTTTATGTGTCATTTTCATGACATTAGAGTTACATAAACTGTTAGTTTGTTGAATATCAAGTATTTTTTTTAAAACAAATGTGACAATTGTTGTTGAATTTAATTCAAGTGTCGTTACTTTGTGTCATTGAAGCTTCACTTTGTTGTCATCATCGACAAACAAAGGTTGTATAAAATTTCAATCAGGCCATTTATATTTTCAAAATGTTCGCATGATTGACATTCAAAACAGCATCAAAAGCCACTATCCCAAAATAGCAGGAAAACTGGATAAGTACCAACGATTATTCAAATTACTGGAAAAAATACTGCATACCGAAGAAATTAATGGCTTCATTGCAAAAAATCAGCATCTGAAAAATTTTAATTTTCTCGACGCCATTCTCAAAGAATTTGAATTTGGCTATAAAATTTCCAACAAACACTCTGCGAAAATTCCCGCTGAGGGTCGATTGATTATCATTGCCAATCATCCCATCGGTTCTTTGGATGGATTGGCTTTGTTGCGCATGGTTTATGACATCAGGCCTGATGTGAAAATTATAGCGACGCCTTTGCTCTCTTCTATTGCGCCATTAAAGGATTTGTTTTTGCCCATAGATAACATCACCAAACAGGCCTGCCACAAAGACAACATAAAAAAAATCAATGAAGTTTTACAACAAGAGCAAGCAGTAATCATTTTTCCAGCTGGTGAAGTTTCCAGAATAACTCCCAAAGGGATCAGAGACAGCCAATGGAAAACAGGATTCATTAAATTAGCCGCTCGTAACCAGGCTCCCATATTACCGGTTTATATACACAGCAGAAACTCGGCATTGTTTTATGCTACTTCAATGGTTTATAAGCCGTTAAGCACCTTGATGCTGATCCATGAAATGTATAAACAAAAGCAAAACACCGTTGAATTTATTGCTGGAGATTTGATTGAGCCAGTTAATTGGCAATGTCTAGATTTGAAGCGCAAAGCGTTGGCTCGTCAATTTAAAAAGCATGTGTTTGGTTTACCAAAAGGCAAGTCACAATTCAAAACCACTTCCTCCATTGCGCATCCAGTTCAAACCCGCAGGCTACATGCCGAAATCAAGAAACTCAAAGCCATTGGAGAAACCCAGGATGGTATGCGGATATTTTTGATGGATTATGAGCCGGATTCTTTGTTGATCAGAGAAATTGGACGCTTGCGTGAGTTGTCATTTCGCATGGTTAAAGAAGGCACAGGTGCACGCGTAGATCTGGATTCCTATGATCAGTACTACAAGCATTTGTTGCTATGGAATGATAAGGAACTTGAAGTGGTGGGTGCTTATCGTTTGGGGTTTTGTGGGGAAATTACTGACAAAAAAGGGATAAAAGGACTTTATACGGCTTCATTATATGATATTGATTTATCATTCTTAAACCAGGCAGAGCAAACCATGGAATTAGGCCGCAGTTTTGTTCAACCCAAATATTGGGGACTGCGAGGTTTGGAATATTTATGGTATGGTATCGGAGCAGTATTGCGTCTACATCCAGAAATCAAATACCTGTTTGGCGCGGTGTCGATTCCGGGTAATTATCCCAGTGATATACTCAGCTTGATGGTGGCTCATTACGCACATTTTTATCCAAAGCCGGTATCAGCGCCGTTGATGACGCCAAAAAATGTATTTGATCAATCACACGGCGTAATTCAGTCTGAAGAAAAGCAAGCTTTGAAAGCACTACTTGTTTTGATGAAAGCAGCAGGTGTGAAACTGCCGGTATTGTTCAAACAATATACTGATTTGTGTGAAGCCGGTGGAGTAGGGTTTATTAATTTTGCGACTGACCCAGACTTCAATGGCTGTGTGGATGGCTTGATTTGGGTTGAAATGGATAAAATGAAGGCCAAGAAAAAGGCCAAATACATTGAAGAAAGCTCAGGGCGACTGAATCATTCGGCATAAATTTGCTGTCGTTGTTCTCTGTTGGATTCAATTTTTGATGCAATTGCCAAAGAACCAACAGCTAAAGTCAAACAAGCAAAAGCAAATATCGCCAAACGCCAAGATTTACTCATTCGAGAGCCCTTTGTTTTTGGTAATAAATCAACCATAAACTCATGATGCAAAACATCTTCATACGACAAAATCTGTTTGACCAGTTTTTGTATGGATGGTGAGCCATGTAAAAGGTGATGTAGCAATGTTTTATTTCGATAATCTGTGTTATTCATCAACTTAGACAGTGAGTAATGACCATTGGTTTTGTGATTGAATTCTTGTAATAACTGGATTAATTTGCGCTGATACATTTTCTAGTCCTGAGAGTTCTCAATTAATAAAAATCAAACTGATATGTGCTAAAGTCATGCCTAACACAGCACCCACCAAAATATCAGATGGATAATGCACACCAAGAATGACTCGGGAACAACCAATCAGAACAGCCCATATAATTAATGGTATGAACAAAACAGGAAAGGCTGTTGCAGTTAAGCCAGTGAACATAAAAGCTGCGGAAGTATGACCACTGGGGAAACTGAATTGATCTGATGGATCAACGGAATTTTTTATATCCATCACCCTGAATGGTCGATTTCTGCGTAACAGATTTTTCAACACATAATAGGCGGGTCGTTCAATTGCATAGCCTAGCAACAAACTCAGAATATAAAGGCGATGTTCATCAAATGAAAAACAAGCAATCAATGCGGCCAATAAGTACATCCAGCCATCACCAGTGGAAGAACACTTTTTCGCCAGCGGAATCAAAGAGTTATGAAGACGACTGGCAAACAGCTTCTTCACCATAGAAACATCAGCAGCCTGGATGACATCCAATGCTTTCATAAAATGCTCCCCATAGAATCATTGGGGGTATTTTATTCAGTCATTATGACAAAGCCGTCACCATAGAGTGAAGATTTGATTAACAATTTCTATTTGTAATGTTAAATCAATGACACCAGTTGTGGAAAGTAGAATAACACCACCAACATCAACAACTGTAAAGCGATAAATGGCATCACTCCACGGTATAAGTCCCGGCTGTTGATGTCAGTTACACCCCTGAGATAAAACAGAGCAAAGCCAAAGGGAGGTGTGAGGAATGAAGTCTGCAAATTAATGG
This sequence comes from Lysobacterales bacterium, assembly GCA_020442635.1. Classification (GTDB taxonomy): domain Bacteria; phylum Pseudomonadota; class Gammaproteobacteria; order Xanthomonadales; family Marinicellaceae; genus Marinicella. Next base: position 26,475 of record JAGRJR010000015.1, on the reverse strand, counting down.
CAATCATGATGCCCAGCCACACTGGATCATATCCCATCATCAATAAAATAGGTCCAACAATTGGAATCACCACAAAAGTAATTTCGATAAAATCCAGAATAAAACCCAGCAAAAACAGTATCAGCATTACCAGTACCAATGCGGAAACCTCACCACCAGGTAATTGGGTTAAAAATGCTTGGACTGCTTCATCACCATGAAAGCCTTTAAATACCAAAGAAAATAAAGCTGCACCGATTAAAATCATAAACACCATGGCAGTTACTTTAATGGTCTCTTTAAGTGATGCTTTGAGAGTATCGACGCTCAGTCTTTGATGCAATGCTGCTAACAGCAAAGCTCCCATCGAACCCACTGAAGCTGCTTCTGTGGGAGTGGCTACACCTGAGATGATCGAGCCCAACACCGCTAAAATCAGGAACAAAGGGGGTAGTAGAGATTTTAAGATAGTAAGCAATGGCGGTTTTTCAGTTACATTGGCTTCAGGCATCGCTTGTGGACTACTTATTCTGACCCAAAGTAAATAAAGAGCATATAAAACCACCAAAATCAAACCCGGAATCAAAGCACCCATAAACAGGTCTTGCACCGACACCGTTTTGGGATTGAAGATGTGTAGTCTTAACTGTGCCTGTTGATAGGCGTTAGACAACACATCGCCGAGTAACACCAACACAATTGAAGGTGGAATGATTTGTCCCAAAGTTCCAGAGGCACAAATAGTACCCGCTGACAGTGCGGGATCATAACCATTCTTTTGCATCACAGGCATCGCCAATAAGCCCAAAGTAACCACGGTAGCACCGACAATACCAGTACTGGCGGCCAACAACATGCCAACAATCAACAAAGCAAAACCCAAGCCACCCTTTTTCCTGCCGAGTAAGGCGGCCATATTTTGTAGTAGAGATTCAGCCAGCTTGGCTTTCTCCAAAACAACGCCCATAAAGACGAAAACAGGTACTGCCATCAAGGTGGCATTATTCAAGATACCATTGAGGCGGTTGGGTAAGGCCGCAATAAAATCGGCATCAAACCAGCCGGTAAAATAACCAATCAGGGCAAACCACAAAGAAACCCCACCGAGGGTAAAAGCCACCGGAAATCCAGCCATAAGCACTCCAGTGACAGCAATGAACAACAGCAGCGCCCACCAGGCTTCCATCAGTTAATTCTCTCAATAGGTTTTTTGAACAATGCGACCAATACATAACCCAGCATGGTTACAGGCATCAGTAACAACAAAGTTTTAAACAAAAACATCAAGGGTAGGCCACCGGTTTCACCAGACCCTTCCAGCCGTAACCATGAATCAAGCACATATTGATAGCAAGACCAAATCATAAACCCCATCATAGGAATCAATAATAATACAGAGCCCCAAAAGTTAACCTGTCGTTTTTGCCGCTGAGAAAATTTTTGGTAAAACACATCAACCCGCACATGCTTGTCGTGATGCCATGCATAAACCATGCCCAACATCAATGCGGCGGCATGACAATATACTGCCATCTCCTGAACCGGAATCCAAACCACATCAAACAAATTACGCGAAACTACAGTAACAAAGCTGAGCAAAACCATTGCCAGTGTTATCCAGCACAAAAATGTGCCGTATTTTTCCATCCAGTGATTGGTTTTACTCATGTTTTAGCATTCCCCAAAAGCTAAGGCTTTAGGATTAAAGAAACTTCATCACAGCACCAACCAAACCACCAATCAACAAGACATGAGCAGAGATAAAACTGATGATAAAGCCTGGACCGCGTGATTTGGGGTCGGTAACATAAGATTTGTAATACAACATGCGGCCCAACATAAACAACATGCCGATACCTGCAGCGGTCATTGCATACAGGTAACTGGCAAACAAAAACAGGCCAGGAATAAACACCACCAATTGCTCCAGCGTGTTTTGTTGTACCCGGTAGTGACGTTCAAACATTTCATGACCGGTAACTGCAGGTGCCTTAACTTCGTACTTACCTCTGGCTAAACCCACCATAAAAGCAAAAAAAGAATACTGTAATAATACCAATACCAAAACAATTGCCACATATTCCATACATCACCTGTAAAAATTCAACGCAAAGATTGTAACGCAGAAAGCGATGATTTGCTTCGCAAAAGAATGGATCCCTGATCGGAGTCGGGGATGATGATTGGCTAAATGGATTGAATTTCATTAAAAAATGTATTAGTATTTAATACACATGACATCAGTTTTTTAATATGCACAGAAATACCAGCGTTACCTTGGGGGATCACCTAAGTGAATTTGTTGAGAGCAAAGTCAAACAAGGTAGGTTTGAATCTACCAGCGAAGCGGTCAGGGCTGGTCTTAGACTGCTTGAAGAACATGAAGCAAAGCTTGATTTAATCAGAAAAAAACTGGCCAAAGGTGAGTTACAACTTGATCAAGGACAAGGTATTGATGGCGAACAATTTATGCAAGCATTGATGGATTGATGACTCAATACTTCTTGTCACCAGAGGCTCAGGAAAGCCTCAGACAAATAAAAGCGTATTCAATACAACAATTTGGCGCTGAGCGAACCCGACTTTATCTTCAGGATATTCTAAACTGTTTTCGAGCATTGGCCGAAAATCCGCATCAAGGGTTAAGCCGTGATGAATTAAAGCCAGGCTATTTCAGTTCATTTGTTGGTACTCATACCATCTACTACAGAATCAAATCTGACCGCATTGAAATCATTGATGTATTGCACCAGTCTATGGAGCCTGAAAGACACTTGTAACAAAAAAGATTTATGAATGATGAAATCGAAACAGTAAACAAAGCCACTATCGAGAGCTTTATAGTCAATAATTATGCTTTGAGCCAGATTGAGGCGCATTTGAATCGCTTCAATCCCATAAAAATCATGAAAATGGAAAACCTGAAAAGTAGCAAGCACCTTATTATTTTATTTTGGATCGCATTATTAAACTTCTACTATTCTACTTTGGGGGAAGCAGCTGAAATCATTGTCAATCAAAGCTGTACATTGGTGGATGCCATTCACGCAGCCAATACCGACAGTGTTTTTGGTAACTGTTCGGCTGGTGATGGTGGTGATGTGATCACTGTGGAAAATCAGGATACAACGATAGAAGTGAATGTGGGCTTGTTTGCTTCAGTCATACAAAGTGGTGTGATGACAGCTTTCCCACCCATAACCAGTGAGGTAACCATTAATGGTAACGGTTTACAAGTTTTAGCCGACAGTTCCAAAAACCACTTTAGAGTATTTGAATTTTTCCATACTTCCAATCAGCGACTGATCTTAAATGGAGTTACCATTTTTGGGGCAAATGAAGGTTCAGGAACTGGAAGCGCACTGTTTTCCATGGGTGGTAATCTGACCCTCAAAAATTGTCAATTTGAACAAAACCATGGCGCGGTTCTGTTATTGGAGACATTAGATGCCATTATTGAAGATACTGTATTTGTGAATAACTGGGCAGATCAGGGCGAGCAATTCAGCCCCGCATTAGAATTAATTGGAGTTTCTTTGACGATGAAACGTAACAGCTTAATAAATAACCAAGTCAATATAATCAGCAATTCAGTAATTATCAGTGATCAGCAGCCGGGAGGTGCAGTGTCAATCACTTCGCCTTTTAGTGGACCGATTAAAATGTATAACAACACTATAAGTGGTAACCAGGCAGTGACTGGGGGAGGGGTGTCAATTCGTGATCAAAGTCAATTATTTTCACAGCAGGGCATACCTGCTCCAGTGGAGCTCAGGTTCAATACCATTACCAATAACACTGCCTTGTTTGCTGGTGGTGTGGCGATCCATGATGTTAATTCACTGGTTAAATTCAGTCATAATTTAATTGTTGGTAATGTCGCAGCTGAAGATGAAGGCCGTGAAGTGTGGTTGACAGTTAGCAGTGATTTAGAAATGGATGATTATAATGTGATTGGTATGCACTTGTTGACTACTGCCTTTGTTGATGTTTTTGGAAATGATGACTTGTTGACTTCACAATTACCTGAAGAGGTGTTTGGATCATTACAGCAATTGAACCAGTGGTGGTATCACCCTTTATTGGCTGGTAGTGATGCTATTGATGTCGGCACATCCGATTGTTTTTTGTCAACCGATCAGCTAAACCAGCCACGGTTGATTGACGGGGATGCGGATGGCCAGTCGTTTTGTGATGCAGGTTCTTATGAATTTCAAGATATCATCTTTAACGATGGTTTTGAATGATCATTCTTTAAGCATATTTAACGCTTTAATCACAGTAGAAAATTCTATATTGGGATTCATAACCAATTAACTCAAAGCCTTGAAAAAAGAGTAGGTTTTGTGGCCGATATATTTCTGAAAAAAACATGAAGTCGTATCATCTCACTAGAAAATTAAGTTTTGACTTTTTGAAAGGTAAATTAAATGAATCAATGATGTTTCATGAATTGGCGGTACAGTACTGGCACCATAAACAGAGTCAGTAGCGATGAGAAGGCCAGGCCAAAAACGATCGAAGAGGCGACTGGACCCCACAGCAGTGATTTGCCACCCAGGCCGGCTGCTAAGGAAAACAGACCGGCAATCGTTGTGGTTGTGGTCATGATGATAGGAATTACTCGACGTCTCGCAGCATAAACAGTGGCAAGTAATGGTCGTTTCCCAGCTTGGATACGTTCATTGGCCGCAGAGATCAATACAATGGCTCCATTGACTGCAATACCGGTCAAGGCGATGATGCCGTACATGGTGTAAAGACTGAGAGGGTTTTTGGTTGCATACAGACCAAAAATAACCCCGGTAAATGCCATTGGCACTGTTACCATAATCAAAAATGGTTGAAAATAGCTACGCATTTCGGTGGCCAGAATCAGGTAAATCAATCCAAGTCCAAGCACGAACAAAGCACCCATGGCACCTAACGATTCGTTAACATCATCCAATTCTCCAGAAAAATCCAGATCGGTGTTGGGGAATTGATTTTTAATTTCATCCCAAGCATCAATGATTTCCTGATTGATACGTTGAGTATTGGTCAATTGTGGGTCGATTTCAGCTTCCACCGTGATGGCTCTGCGCAGGTTGTAATGGCGAATGGTGCTACGTCCTTGGCCGGTTTGTTGAGTGAACAAGTTGCCGAAAGTGGTTTGACCTCCGTTTGGTAATGCCACTGGATCGTTCATGATTTCATCAATGGCTTGCATATTACGTTGGATTGCTTTGATCCGTAATTCCACTTTTTCGCCTTCATCACGCATCAGGGCAACAATTTCCCCATCTAAATGCAATCGCAATAAACGAGAAACAGTGCCTGGGTCCAGGCCCAGATTACGGATGTTTTGGTGATTCAGCTCCAGTACCAATTCAGAACGACCAGGCACATCATTATCAGCCACATCTTTGGCACCTTCCCGGTTTTCAACGATTTGTTTCATGGCATCGGCAGCCGCTCTTAATTCCTCAAAGTCATCACTGCGAACCTTGACACTGACGGGCTTACCAGCAGGTGGACCGCCAGAGATTTCCAAAAATGAAATGATGGCATCACCGGGAATATTGACCAGGGTTTTGCGCATGGTGTCGACCACTTCGGCGACACTGCGATTGTCTTGGGTTTTTGGTACCATAGACACTTGGATTTGGCCATATTGGTCACCAAATAAAATCTCCATTTCGGTGAATTTAATCCCTGCCAATGAGGTGATGGCGCGAATTTCTTCGTCTTCTACAAAAGTTCTGAGCACTTTTTCCACCTCAATGGTTTTAGCCAAAGTGGTTTCCAAAGGTGAGTTAGAAGGCATGTCGACATTGACATAAAAAAGGCGAAAGGGATCAAAGGTGAAAAATTCAGTTTTCACCTTTTCTTCTTTCATGATGTAAATGGCACCAAAAAAACACAGGATGGCAAAGGCAATGATGATATAAGGTTTACGCATCATAAAGCACAAAGCTTTGGTGTAACGGGTACGCAATTTTCTGGTCCAGTTATGCCGCCAATTAGCAGTACGTTGTTCGCCCTTTTGCATCATTTTTTTCAGGGGTTTTAAAATACCTTGGTTACTTTTTTTGGCTTTTCTTAGTCTTTTGCTTTCACTACCAATCACATGTGCTGGTAAAATCCAGAACGCTTCAATCAAGCTGATGGCCAATCCCAAAGTAACCACAAATGGAATCACAAACATAAAGGCCCCAAGAATGCCGGGCAAGAGCATCAAAGGCAAAAAAGCTGCCATGGTGGTTAATACCCCAGCTGTGACTGGCGCGCCGACTTCTTTCAGTCCAGCCAAGGAGGCAGAAAGTGCATCAGCACCACGCTGGATGCGGTAAAAAATGGCTTCAACCACCACCACAGCATCATCCACCAACATGCCTAAAACAATCACGATACCGAGTAGCACAGAAACATTAAGTGTATTTCCGGTCATGTTCAAAATCCACAATGTGCCTGTGATTGAAAAGACGATGCCCAAAGTAACAAAAAAGGCAATTTTAAAACCTAAAAACAACCAGCAAACAAACAGCACCAAGATCAATCCCAGACCAGCATTGGTCTGCATCACAGATAAGGCTGAACGGGTTTGAATGGTTTGGTCATCGGCCAATACCAATTGAATGCCCATATTTTCCAATTGTATATTTTTTTCAGCAATGTAGTGATTGATGCGATCAACCAAGTCCAAAGTATTGACCATGGAGACTTTGGTTACTGCCATCGAAACAGCGGGTTTGCCTTCATAGGCAGCCAATTGTGCCGGATCCTCCCGACTTCTGGAAACCCTGGCCACATCATCAAGGTTGATGACAGCACCTGTTGAACTGGGTAATTGTATTTTGGCTACCTGGTCGGGATTATCTGTGGTACCAGCCACCCGTAACAACCACTCATTACCAGCCACTTTCGCGCTACCGGCAGAAACATCACGGAATGCACCACGAACAGTATCCGCCAGTTGTGCAGCCGTGAGACCATGTGCTACCAATAAGTCTGGGTCAAACTGGACATGAATTTCCGGATCATGTAAACCTGAGGGGGTGACCTTATCCACCCCACGTAAGCCTTCCAAATCCTCTTTGATTTTACGGGCTTGAAAACGCAAGGTTTCATCATCTGCTTGTCCAGTCACCACCACTAAGGCAGTGGGAAACCCATTGGAAGTGGTTAACTCTAGAATCAAGGGATCATCTGCTTCATCGGGTAATTCAGCACTGGCCTTGTTTTGTATCTCACGGCGCAGATCATTGATGCGTTTATCAAAGTTCCGATCACCGATGTCACGAAAACGCACCAAAATGTTAGAAAATGATTCGCGTGAAGTGGAATTGGTGAAGCTGATGTCCTGAACATTTTTTATGGCATCTTCCAATGGAGAAGTCACCAGTTTTTCCACATCTTCAGCAGATGCGCCAGGCAACACCGTGGTGATGTTGACCCAATAAAAATTAATTTCTGGATCCTGTTCACGGGGCATAATCAGATAAGACAACAAGCCCATAAGCACCACAACTGTGAACAAGATGTTGACCAGAGGGTGATTGGTAAGTATTCTTTTTAGCATGACCCAACCTTATTTAACATTGATGTCATCACCATCCTGTAAACGCTCCCGACCACCAACAATCACTAGCCAGTTTTTGCTGGTATCAATTGGAACCGGACGACCTTCTTGTGCATTATTCAGGGGCAAAAACCTGGCTTGCTGACCATCAACCACAAAGATACCCAGTTGACCTTTACGTTTAACCACCATATCAGCAGATAACAAGCTGCCTTCAAGCTGCCAAGTCAATTGGCCAGTTTGGCCAATTACCGGTAACTCTCCGATAATGCTAAACCGTGCTTGTTGCACCGATGATTGTTGATTGATGATTGGAGCCACCTTAAGCACTTCCACTTGTGTAGTTATTTGGCTGTTGGTAAACAACAGATTTTGGGCTTGTTTTAGTGTTTCGACCAAGTGGTTTGGAATCAATGCACGCACTTCCCGCTTGTCAGTTTGGATTAAATTAACCACAACAGCACCTGGAGATAAGAGCTGGCCAAGCTGTCCTGAACGGGCTGCCACAACTCCTGTGAAAGGGGCTTTGATTTGGGTTTTATCGAGTTGTCTTTGTGCAATTTTTTGCGCTACTACCAACCTTTGATATTCGGCCTTTTGTACCGCCAATTCAGTTTCTCTGGCCAATAGGTCATCAGCCGAAATGTATTGGTTCTGTTTTAATTCATTGGCTCTGTCAAGTCGTAATTGCGCTTGTTGTCTTCGTGCCTTGGCTGCTTCTACTTGAGCTTTGGCTTGTGCCAGTTGCAGCTCATAATCATCAGCATCAAGAAAAACCAACACGGTTCCTTGCTTCACTTCATCACCAATGTCTGCATGAATGCTTTTAACCACAGCCGTAATTTCTGCTGAAACAGGGGTGTCATTCAAGGCCACCACTTGAGCATTGGCAGATAATTGCCGCTCTATTAATACATCTTGTAGTGGTTTAGCAGTGACTTGGACTGGTGTGTTTGAGTCAGCAATAACTATACCCATTGGAACACACAGTAAAAATATGCAAGAGATGACCAGCTTTTTCATCAAGTTTACCGATGTACATAAAAGCAAGCCATTATAAAGGATAACAAACAAAGATTAATGAATATAACAGTCTCTAATTAAAATTATTGTTTTTAGGTATTCAGTGATAATCGGTTACGACCTTTTTTCTTGGCAGTATATAGAGCATCATCAGCCGTTTTTATGGTTTCAGCTGCATTAGCATGGCCAAGTGAGTCGGTCAACCCAATTGAGATGGTGACTTGTACTTTTTTTGGTTTTTGATTTTTTCGCCGATTAACCACAAAAGGAGTCTCTGCCACAACATCAATGACTTCTTGTAAATGTTGTTTGATTTCATCTGCGCTGTGATTATTGAATACGATAGTGAATTCTTCACCTCCATAGCGATAGGCTTTACCACCACCCTTAACTTCGTCAATTTTGGCAGCAATCATACGTAATACATCATCGCCAACATCATGCCCATAGGTGTCATTGAATTTTTTAAAATGATCAACATCCACCATAGCCAAGGCATAAATGCCTAAACTTCGCTGTAATCGTTCTTCCAGTGCTCGTCTGCCAGGTAAACCAGTCAGCTGATCCACATAGGCCAAATGCCAGGATTGTTGAAAGGTAGTAAACAGCAAAAACAATAAGGCAGCACTGCAAGTCAAAGTGGCAGCCAGGCTATTACCTTGCCAGATATTAATCAACATCGCAGCCAATAAAGTCAGAACCGCATTGAAAGTTTTGCGCTGTTGGAGATAAACATATACTGTCAGAAGACCAACCATACAGATCAAAAACAAAAGCAGGGACAACTGGCTGAGTGTTGTCCATTGAAACCAGCTACTTGGCAACAATTGATAGGCTTGCCAAGCGATCAACCAATCAGCTTGTCTTGCCCAGGATCCGTATGCCAAACCTATAACCAAAACAGTCAACAGATGAATCTTCCAGGCAGCCAAAGAAAATAACCCTTTTTCAACGAGCAAACCAGTGACACTGATCATGATTACCAAACCAATAAAACACAACTCGATAAGTACGGGCTGGCTTTGTAAGGCAAGTTCAAAAAATAACCAACTTAGAAAACTGGCCATCGACAAATAAAACAACTGTCCCTGATTGAAAAATATTGACAACAAAACCAAGGTTGCAAGTAATAAATATGGCAACAATTCGAAGATGTCTTGAGCCGGGGCTGGCAATTTTGCATGAAAAAAGTACAGAAAAGTTGTGGCGATAATAATCGTTATAGCTGGAATTATGTTTTTCAGGTTATCCAAAAGTACTATCCGCCAATTTGCAGAATAAAAAATGATATGATAACTGTAAAGCCAAATTCAATGTTGTGAACAGGAGCCTAAAAATGTCAGAAAAATTAATCGGAGGTTGTAATTGTGGTCGCATCCGTTATCGATTAACACAACAACCTTTAATTGTTCATTGTTGTCATTGCAGTTGGTGCCAGCGAGAAACTGGTGCTGCCTTTGCGGTAAATGCACTGGTAGAAACATCATCAGTGATAAATGAAGGTGACCAGGTTGTATTGATTGACACCCCGAGTGAAAGTGGGAAAGGCCAAAAAATTGCCCGATGTCCTGAGTGTCAAGTCGCTGTGTGGAGCCATTATGCCGGATTTGGAGAAAACGTCAGTTTCATTCGTGTTGGTACACTAGATCAGCCAACGCAAACGCCACCGGATGTGCATATCTTTACCGAATCCAAGCAACCCTGGTTTCAGTTACCCGCAGACACTCCCAGTTTTGGAAAGTACTACTCCACCAGGCAGGTATGGTCAGAAGAAAGCATGCTTCGCTTGAAAAAACTAAGACCAACCCAATAGCTAATAGAATCTTTGTAAAGGAAGGGGGAATATTACATATTTGGTGGATTGGCTTTGTATTTTGACTGAAACCAATACAAAATTAGCAACAAGACTAAAGGTGGAATGAGCATATTATTAATGAAATTAAACAAAGAAGCCCAACCCTCTATGGCTTGTCCACCTTTTAGCTCAAATGCCAAAGTTCCAAGCGGTCCTTTGGAAAAAAGGGTGTTTTGAGTGAAATTCCATCCCAGGTGGATACCAAAAGGAGCCCATAAACTTTTGGCCTGAATAAAAGACCAGGCAAGAACCACTCCCATCAACCCCGTTCCTAAAAACACCAGAATCATGGGCAAGAAATGACCGAGCACACCAAAAGAAAACCAATGGTAGATACCAAAAGCGCTGGCCGAAATTGTCACAGCGACCTTGGATCCCATATAGTGCCAAAGTAAATAAAGTAAGGCGCCCCGAAACACCAGCTCTTCAGTTAATACTGATTTGACATCCCACCAAGTAGCATTGCGGATAAGTAGCCATTCCACATTTTTAACGGCTTGCCATGAACCACCCATCAGCCAGGCTTCTACCAACTGGGCTTCAACACACAGCGCAGCGGTGATGATAAAACCAATAAGTACCCAACATAGCTGTAACCAACTAGGCAAAACACCCAAGGCTTTAAGGTTGTCTTTAGTGGTTAAATAAAGTAACAGCCATGATGCAATTAATAAAACCAGAATTCCGAGCATCTTCCAACAAAGGTTATGATTATTGTTCAGTTTACTGTCTTTAGATTCCTAGGAGACCTGCCATGGGTCATGTTTGATTGAAAAGGTAGGGTTAGTCAAAAGAGCCACTAAAAATAACATCCCAGCGAGAGTCACTCAGGTAATAAATCGCATTGAGCAGGATTTGGAAATTGTTGCCTGAGGTGGCATTAGGTTGGTACTCGCCCGGCTGATAAACAAACACCTTTGAAGTCCAATTTGGGCATTGTTTGGTGTAACCCAGCAGGTGTTGGTTGCCATTGTCAGCATAATTACTTTCAAATAACGGATCAATATCACAGCCATTATTACCGGTATTGAAACCCATTTGTGGGTAGCGTTCGTCAGGGGTGTTGTTGAAATAGGGATAGTTATTAATACCTATGCCATGACCTGGATTGCTGTAGCTGATGGTACCAGCGTAATTGATTTGATGAGTACCAATAAAATGATTCTCACCCACAAAAATTACGTCCTGGCCATTAACAGTATCCCAAGGTACAGCACCAGTGGCTTGTGAACCTAAAAGATCCTGAATCGGTTGTTTACCATTGGTTAAATAAATGCCATGATGGAAAGAAATCACACCACCACCTGTTTGTAGAAAGTTATCAACAGCAGTTAAAAATTCTGCTTGTCGACCATTGTCATTGGCGGGAATGCGATGAGAAAAATAAATCAAAACCTCAGGCCTGTCAGGATGATTAGTGCCTAAATTCAATGCCTGAGTGGCCAGTTCTATTTGGTCAGTATCCACCTCAATCAAAATATGGGTGTTCAAGGTTAATGCACTGCCAAGGGCATTGGTTAAATCGCCCGGTTGCATCAATTGTTCATCGCTTAAACCATGAGGATTGACTTCATCAGAAACTATCAGGATATCAATGGGGTTGTGTGCAGGCAAGCTTTGGCTCAGGGTCAAGCTCGGATAAAAACAATAAAAAAGTAGTACACCTACTAATGGATTCATCAGACCATTGTAAACATTCTTGCGCTTTTGAAAAATATTTTCAGTACTGACACGCACAAACTAATCCAATGAATATTCAGTAATCGATAAGATTTAGCCTGTTGTTTGACCAGCTAAAGCCGATTTAGGCTGTTTTGAGCTGAACTTCCTCTAACAAGTCATAATCGTTGGCTTTTAATTCTTCTAACCAAGCACCCCAATACTCCAGTAACCATTCTTCCTTGGCTTCATCTAACTTGCCATTGTGGTAAATGTGAATGCTATGATCAAGTAAATCGTTTCGATAAAGTATTGGAAGCACCGCTTTATTGGTTAAGTCAAACCCAAGAATCACGCCTGGATCCGATTTTAGTTGACCGTTGATGGTCACCACATGAGCGTATTGAAAAAACACATCCGCACAACTAGGGTGGTTTTTTGGAAATACCTGCTTGATAAATAATCGCTTACCTTCATCATTCATCAACATGCCAGTTTTGAACTTGTTATTCAAGTTAATAAAATCAGCTTTCATCATCTTAATAAACAAATCATTTCCAAGAGTATCGCTCACAAACACCTCCAAATACTAATCATTAATTACCGCTTAACTATATATGCTGTCTTAATCCCATCGGATAGATAAAATCAAACCATATGTCCATGATACTTATTGAACCCATTAGGGCAACAATCAATGAGTAGACAATTAAAACAAATGTTACAGGCAAGTTGTTTTAGCGATTTTAGTGACGTAATTTGGCAGAAAAATATCCTTATAACCGCTGTTGCAAAAAACAACTGTCAAAATGCGGCACAATTTTTTTATTTAAGCTTTTGAGTCTGAGGTTGATGCCGTTTACAAATTGGCATCCCTGAAGTTTTTTTTTTGGTGTTACAATAATAATAGGGGTGTTATGGTATCAATATCATGAATGTTCGAATTTTATTTTATTGTCTGTTATTGATCAGTACGTTTGTGAGCGCACAAGATCAATGTGAAATTAATGACATGCAGTGGTTAACTCCAACACCAACTGTTATCGTGTATCCATTTGGTGGTGGTTGGATTACTGGTGTCCCAGATCCAGTTAACCAGATTTTGCCTACTGATCCGAAAGGTGTTTATGAGCGGTTTTTCACCCCTGACCCTGGTGTCACTCGCATTGATGCGGTTCGGGTTGGAATGGGTTGGCTCACCGATGAAGACGATGACATGAGGTTTCAGGTCATCGTTTATGACGATGATGGTTTTGGTAACCCTGGTGCGGTGGTGGGCGGAACGGGTAACATTTCACCAACAACCATCGGAGTTCCAGCACAGGGATTTTACAATGAATTCTGGTTAGACTTACCTTCCAATCCCATACCAACAACGGGAAGTTACCATGTGGGTGTTGAGATTTTTCCTGGTGACCAAGAAGACACGCTGGTTGTGATTACTTCATGTCTTGGCCCAGCGGATTGTCCAGTACCAGAAGGAGAAAATGATGCATCCAATCACATATTTACTACCGGTTTTGGTTTTGAAAACTTACTCACAGTTTACGGTGCTGATTTTGATATTGGTATTGTGCCTAAACATGGTACACCAGCCTCTGTAAACGGTTTTGTTTGGCTCGACTTGAATGGCAATGGCATTTATGATCCAGACCCGCCAACCAACGAAAGCATGCTCAATGACTTGTCACTTTATCTTGATTTAAACACCAATGGCATCAAAGACCCAGAAGAACCTTCAACTGTAACTAATCAGGGTGCTTATACGTTTTTCTGTTTGGATGCCGGTGACTACTCCTTAGTCATTGATGAACCATCCATACCCAATGGTATCAGGTTAAATACTGGTAATAATCCCACTCCGATCACTCTTGCCAGCGATGAAAACCTTGAGAATGTAAACTTCGGTTTCGTAGAGGTTTTTGATTTAGCGATTACTGATGTGTCACTTTTTGAAGGTGATGTTGGTAGCACCGGTTTTGATTTTACCGTGAGCCTGACTCAGGCCAGTAGCGATCAAGTCGAAGTGGATTACACCACCATTGATGGATCTGCCATTGCTGTGGAAGATTACACACCTACAGCTGACACCTTGATATTCAGTCCCGGAGAGGTAGCAAAAACCATTTCAGTTGATGTTTGGGGTGACGGTACAGTTGAGATTGATGAAAATTTTTCCATCTTTCTGAGCAATCCAGTTAATGCTACCATTGCTGACAACACCGGAATCGGAACGATTCTAGATGACGATGATTTGATTTTTGCTGATGGCTTTGAGGCTAATCAAAACAATGTAATCACTAACATCAGAGAAATTTGAAAAAGGCTGTTCAGTGTTTTTTTTAAAGGTGGTTCAGTGAGACTGTAATTGGGTGCAAAAAAATGAATGAATTCAATAAGCTTAACATTGTCTCAATGGTATTTTTTGACCAGATGTTTTCTTGGTGATACTTGAGTCTGTTGAAATGAATAAAGTAGCAAATGTATTATCAACCTAGGTTCCAGATGGTTAACAGATAAATAAACTCACTATCCCTGTGTAGTATTATTCATTCAAACTCGGGTCTGAGGTCTCGACTCATCAGTGCTGTCAGTGCTTCTGTGGTGGTCATCTGGCCATGAATAACTTTCCAAACGTGTTCGGTGATGGGCATTTCTACCTGATGTTTATTTGCCAAGCGCATAACTTCATCAGTGGTACCGATACCCTCAACCACTTGGCCGATGGTCTTTTTGGCTGATTCAATGGTTTCACCTCTACCAAGTGCCAACCCCATGCGACGATTTCTGGATAAATCACCAGTAGAAGTCAACACCAGATCACCCAAACCGGACAAACCCATCAGGGTTTCAGGTTTACAACCCAAAGCTTCACCCAAGCGTATCATTTCTGCCATTCCACGGGTCAGCAAAGCAGCGCGGGTGTTGTCGCCCAATTCCATACCATCGGCGATACCAGTTGCCAATGCCAATACATTTTTTACAGCGCCACCCAATTCTGCGCCAATGATGTCTTCTGATAAGTATGCTTTGAAATGTTCACTGCGTAATGCCAAACTAACTTGTTTGGCAAACTCTTTGTGTTTAGAAGCCACGGCCACCAGGGTAGGCTTGTGCATGGCCACGTCTTTGGCAAAAGATGGGCCAGTTACCAAAGCCATTGGAATGGCATCCCCTAATATTTCATCAGCAACTTCATGCAGGAAGCGTCCGGTGCCTGGTTCAAAACCTTTGCTCGCCCAAGCCAGAGGCCTGCCTTCAAGAAGCGGTTTAATTTGGCGCAGGATGTCACCAAAGGCGTGTGAAGGGCAAACCACCAAAACGGCATCGCTTTGTGCTATCGCATGAGCCAAATCAGTTTCAATGATGAGCTTTTCAGGAAATTTTATGCCAGGCAAATACTGTTCATTTGAACGGCTTTGTTGCATCGCCTTGATGCCTGGTTTGTTACGACCCCAGAGAACGGTCTTGCTTTTGCGAGCCAATTGCATCGCCAACGCCGTTCCCCAGGAACCTGCACCAAGTACAGCAAAACGCATTACTGTTTGGTGGCTGTGGCTGCTTGTTGAGCTTGTTGTTGCATTTGCTGTGTGTACATTTGCTCAAAATTCACTGGTTGCAACATCAATGGCTGGAAGCCTCCGTTCATAACCATTTCGCTGACTTGTTGTCTGGCATAAGGGAATAATACATTTGGACAATAAACGCCCAAAGTTTGATGCAAAGCTTGATCATTGAAATTTTGCAAGGTGAAAACACCAGCAACACAAACTTCAACTAAATAAGCTGTTTTCTCATTGACAGTACAGGTGACAGTCGCTGTTAAGGCCACTTCAAAAGTGGTCTTTTCGTCTAATTTGTTGACTTTCTGATTCAAGTTCAATTTGATTTCAGGTTGGCCTTGCTCATTGAAAATATGTGGGGCATTTGGTGCTTCAAATGAAACATCTTTGGTGTAAATTTTTTGTAAAGACATCATTGGGCCTTTGTTTTCAGCGTTGGCTGCAGCTTGATTTTCTTCTGTCATTTTTGCTTCCTAATGGTTTGAGGATCAAAAGATCCATTTTGTTAATATGTTTACTTAAGACTTGTTTCTGGTTAAAGGTAATTTGTCACTGATCCACGAATTAATACCGCCTTGTAGATTGAAAACATTCTCAATCCCAGCCTGGGTTAACTGTTGACAGGCAGCTTGTGAACTTTTACCTATTTGACAATAAACCACTACGGGTTTCTTTTTCAGTTTGTCAATTTTGGCTTTGCCCTCACTGATGTCACTTAAAGGCATGTTAATGGCGTTGACTATATGACCTTGATCAAAAGCTTCTTTGGGTCGAACATCGATGAGTTGGGCGTTTTGCTGATTCACCAGACGAGTCAATTGGTCTACATTGACGTTTTGAAAAGCCTGGCTTTTTTCTTTATACAGTGCGTTTAAAAACAAAAAAAACACCGTTAAAAAAAGCAAAACCCAGAAAGGGTGATTGCCAACAAACTCGACCAATTGTGACATCGCCTGTCTACCTAAAAAAATAAAAGGGACAATATAAGGTATCAACGCAAAAAATCAAGTTAAAAGCCACAAAAACCCACCTTAGTGTGATTGTTTTAGAAGCAAACTTGTTTTTTTGCCTGGATGAGTTTGTTAATATGTCTGCTTTTCTTAATTTGATTGCTCGATGGTGCGGTTTTTCCTTTTGTTGTTTTTGACTTGGTCTGTGATGACAGCTGCCCAGCAAGAAGTTGATGAAGATGCGATTAATCAACAATTGGCAAATATTAAAGAACGATTGAAAGAGCTAAAAACAGCATTGAATGAAGCCACTGGTGAAGAAGCTAAATTAATCAACGAACTTGAGGCCCAAGACCAAAAAATTAACCAACAAGGACAGCTGATCAGGGATTTGACCGCTAAAATTTCAACCGCAGAACAGCAAATTGAAGTGCTTGGACAGCAAATTGAAAGTAAGAATGACAGTATCAGCGATCAGAAGAATCAGATGGCTGAGTTGTTAAGACTGCATATTTTTATCAATCATGACCGCATTTTAAAAATGATGTTACTCAATCCTGGAACACAAAATGCAGAAATTACCCAGCATCAAATCAAATATTTACAGTACAAACTCTACGATTTAATTAAAAACATTGCTGTTCAAATCAAGCAGCTGGAACAATATCAGACTCTGATTAAACAACAAAAAACCGAATTAGAATCGCAACAGACCCAACTCAGTGCCGAACAGGACACAATGCTTGAGCAAAAACGGCAAAGGGCAGTGGTTCTGACTGCATTAAGGAAAACCATCAGTTCTTATCAAACTGAAAATGAGTCATTAAATAAAGACAGTCAACGACTGAACCAATTGTTGTTACAAATCAGCCAATACCTCGACGACTTACCGGAAGACCTTGGAGCCAACACTTCTTTTGCAAAACTCAAAGGCAAGCTGATTAAACCACTAGAGGGTAAAATTATTCGGTCCTACCGCTCATTAAGAGCAGGATACAGTCGTTGGGATGGTGTGGTTATTGGTAATGATCCAGGTAAAAATGTAGTGGCTACTGCCTATGGCCGAGTGGCTTTTGCTGATTGGTTACGTGGCTATGGATTGTTGATAGTTGTTGACCATGGTGATGAATACATGACTTTATATGGGCACAATGAATCGATTCTGGTTGATGTGGGTGATTGGGTTCAGGCTGATCAAGTGATTGCCACTGCTGGAAATTCTGGAAATATTGAACCCACCGGTGTCTACTTTGAAATTCGCAAAGCCGCCGATCCAACCAACCCAGTTCCATGGTTTAAATGAAAATTAATAAAAATTCACACTACATTCAGTTTCGTAGATGTATGATGGTTGCTGCAATAAAGACAGTTGGAGAATTATTATGAAAAAAATCACATTGCTCATAACACTACTTATTTCTGGTACTGTGTTTGCTTTTAATTTCGCTTCACCGAGTGAATCATCGGCCAAGATTGTCATGAATTATTCAAATGATGCAAAACAATTATTTCCTGTGAAATTGTTAATGGTGAATGGTGAAAATGTAAGTCCAAGAGAAGATGCTGTTTGGTTAGAACCAGGCGAATATGTGTTACGTTTTGCTACCACAATAAATGGCGATTACACCCAGGAAGTTATGGGATTGAAAGAGCGTTATGGCTTAAAAGCGCTCAACAATACATTAACTTTGAATGTAGAAGCGGATAAGTCATATTATGTGGCTTTTGATGCTTCAAGTACCCAGACCGATCAATGGGGGCCTGTGGTTTATAAAGTCAAATAAAATCTACCGACTTACCTCAAAAGAGGCGGTGTTATTTAATGCATAACACCGCTTTTGTTATTCATCACCATAAATTGCCACAATGGATTCTTCTTGGGTTTTGTATCCGCGGTACATACCAGGGGTATTGAAAACCATCATTGGCGTTCCTGCTGGATCCATGCCGATGACGCCACCTGCTCCTCCTCCAGATTTTAATTCCTGCATGATCACTTCATCGGCCGCTTGCTGTAATGATTTATCCTGGTAGCGAACCCGGGCACAGATGTCATGGGCAACCGCATAACGAATGAAGTATTCACCGTGTCCAGTAGCAGATATTCCACAACTGCGGTTATCAGCATAAGTGCCAGCACCAATTACAGGTGAATCGCCAATGCGCCCCCATGCTTTGTAGGTCATTCCTCCAGTTGAAGTGCCTGCTGCGATGTTGCCATTTTGATCTATGGCCACCGCACCTACGGTGCCAAATTTGAACTCAGCAGCCAACACATCATCAACCGAAGCCTGTTCTTTGTCCTTGGCTTTGGTTCTGGCATCGACTTCTTGCCAGGCTTTGTGGCGGGCTTCGGTATCAAAGTAGTTGTTTTCAACCTGTTCCAGTCCTTTCAATTTTGAAAAGGTGTCGGCACCACTGCCAGCGAGCATCACATGCGGTGAATTGAGCATCACTTGTTCAGCGGCCAGAATCGGGTTTTTGGTATAAGAAACACCGGCCACTGCGCCGGCTTGTAGATCATTGCCGCGCATGATGGAAGCATCTAATTCATGTTTGCCTGGCTTGGTGTAAACGGCACCTTTGCCGGCATTGAAATGTGGTGAGTCCTCCATGATTTTAATCGCCGATATGATGGCTTGTGTCGAGTCACCTCCTTTAGCCAAAACTTCATAGCCAGCATCCAGTGCCTTTTGTAAATCACTTTTGATGGCTTGTTCCTGTTCAGTGCTTAACTGATCACGTTGTATGGTGCCAGCACCACCATGAATCACAATGGAAATATTCTGTTTGTCAGCCATCGCCCATCCTCCAAAAAACAACATCGTTAACAACAACTTTTTCATTTAAGACCTCTTTAACTGAATCACTTCCACTACAATAACAAAATTCAGTTTCACTTTGTTAAAAATGATTGATAGCCCTCAATTGAGCCAGTCACAAATAATAAGTTGCTTACAAACGCATTATCAGCTCAGCGGCACGCTGACCCAATTGGTTGGTGATGAAGATTTGAATTATCGTTGTCAAAACGAAAAAGGAAGTTTAACAGTCAAAATCAGTCCATCAAAGCATGCAGAAGATTTTAAGTTCGAGGCGGCGTTACTAGAACATTTGGAACAACACAACACCCCGTCTTTGACCTTACCCACGCGTATTTTGAACCAGCAAAAACAATGGATTACCACCCTGTTGTTCAACAATCAATCAATGACCATGCGTCTGTTAAATTGGGTGGATGGTGAGTTGTGGTCTGGCTTTTCACCACATGCAGAGGCCTTGTTACTGAGCCTGGGTCAACAGGCTGGCAGGCTTGATGTGGCCCTGCAAGGTTTTGATCATCCTCAGGCCCATCGTGATTTTGATTGGGATTTGGCTCAGTGTCTTTGGGTGAAACAGCATTTGGGTTTGTTTACAAATTCACAGCAACAGAGGTTAAGTCATTTCATTGCGTTATTTGAACAGCAGCAACCTCACTATGAACAATTGCGAAAGCAAGTGATTCACAACGATTTGAATGACAACAATGTGCTGTTGAAAACAGTTGATACATTGGCAGGGGTGAATGGCTTTATAGATTTCGGAGATGCGATATATACACAGCTAATCAATGAGGTTGCCATCGCTTGTGCTTATGCAATCATGGGTAAAAACGACCCTTTATCAGCCGCCAAACTTGTGGTGGAGGGCTTTCATGAAACCATGCCCCTGATGCCTGAAGAATTGAGTCATCTGTATCATTTGATCGGTATGCGTTTGGTGGTCAGTGTCACCCAATCTGCGATTGCTCGAGCGCAACATCCAGAGAATGCGTATAAAACCATCAGTGAGCAACCGGCCTGGGATTTATTAGAAAAGTGGCAACAGCTTAACCCGAACTTTGTTCACTATCATTTAAGAGCCGGTTGTGGCTTTGATCCTGTGCCGGGCCATGCTCAGCTAAAAGCCTTTTTACAAGCGCAGTCAGTAATTTTGGTGGATATGTTCCCCGAACATGTTGAGCAAGCCGCCGTTAAGCATGTTGATTTAAGCGTGGGTAGTTTTTTGGTGGGTCATGCCGGTGACTATGAAAACCATGCCTTGCACAGTTATCGCTTACAGCGTTTACAACAACAAAATCCACAGGCATTATTGGCTGGTGGCTATGGTGAAGCCAGATCGTTTTATGCCTCCGATGCTTTTGCCATCGAAGGCAGTCATGGTAAATCCTATCGAACCATGCATCTGGGTTTGGATATCTGGTTGCCAGCGAACAGCCAGTTCAATGCACCTTTGCAAGGTCGCATAGTTGGACTACAGAACAATGATTTTAAACGGGACTATGGTCCTACCATCATTCTGCAGCACAGCTACCCCACTGAAAATGACTCGGCTTATTTCTACACACTTTATGGCCACCTCAGTCAGCGTGTATTGGAATTACATCAATTGGGTGATGAGGTGGCAGCCGGTCAACTGCTGGGTTGGATTGGTGACAGTCATGAGAATGGTGGCTGGAGTCCTCACCTGCACTTTCAAATCATCCATGACATGCTGGGACGAACGGGTGATTTTGCCGGTGCCTGTACGCCCGATGACTGGCCAGTGATGCGCAGTGTATGTCCCAATCCTCAGTGGTTGTTTGAATACCCTGAACAAATCACCCGAAAACTACAGAATTGGCAACTGATTGCCTTCCGGAAACAGCATTTGGGTAAATCCTTAAGCCTGTCTTATTCAAATCCCATCCAAATGTTGCGTGGTGACGATGTTTATTTGATTGATCAATATGGACAGAAATATTTAGACACCTGTAACAATGTGGCACACGTTGGCCATGAGCATCCCGCGGTGGTCAAAGCCGGACAAGCTCAAATGGCGGTGCTCAATACCAACAGCCGTTATTTACATCCAACCATTGTTGAATTTACCCAAGCCCTGTTGGCAACTTTACCTGAAGCATTGTCAGTGGTTCACCTGGTTAATTCCGGCAGTGAGGCCAATGAGTTGGCATTACGCATGGCAAAAGCCTGTACTGGTGGTGATCAAATCATTGCACTGGAATCTGGTTATCATGGTAATACCAATACCTGTATCGATATCAGCTCATATAAATTTGATGGTAGTGGCGGCAGTGGTGCACCACTCAGTACACATATTGTGCCTTTGCCTGATGCCTTTCGTGGTCTTCACCGGGGTGAGCACTGTGGTGAAGCTTATGCTGCTTATGTGGAGCAAGCGATATCGCAGATCCAGCAAAATAACCAACAACTTTCGGCTTTTATTGCTGAAAGTATCGTTTCTTGTGGCGGTCAAATAGAGTTGCCAAGTGGCTACCTCAAACAGGTTTATCAAGCCGTCAGGTCAGCCGGTGGTGTGTGTATCGCTGATGAGGTTCAGGTGGGTTGTGGTCGGGTGGGCAGTCATTTCTGGGCCTTTGAGTCACATGATGTGGTGCCAGAGATATTGACCATAGGTAAACCCATAGGTAATGGTCATCCATTGGCGGTGGTGGTCTGTACCCGTGAAGTGGCTGACCGCTTCGCCAATGGGATGGAATACTTCAATACCTTTGGTGGCAATCCGGTTTCAGCCAGCATTGGTTTAAGTGTGCTGCAAGTGATTGAACAACAAAATTTACAGCAAAATGCCCTGAACACTGGCAATTACTTGAAACAAGGTCTGAATCAACTGAAACAACAACATCCGATCATCAAGGATGTCCGTGGTCAGGGTTTGTTTTTGGGCTTTGAGTTATGCGATGATGACTTGAATCCTTTGGCGGCACAGGCTGCCTATCTGGCGGATCGCATGCGAGCGTTGGGAATTTTAATCAGTACAGATGGTCCAGACCACAATGTGATTAAAATCAAACCGCCAATGACCTTTAATCAGAGCCATGCTGATGAATTATTGAGCCGATTAGCGACCATTTTGTCTGAATCATATATGAGAAAATGACTTCCAAAAGTTAAACGCTGTTTGAGGATAGTTGAGTTCAGTCAACCGTTTTACTTTTTCTGAGTCAGGTCGGCTAAAGCCGACTACCCTTGAGTACGATTTAAAAGAGCCAAAGAAGATAAATATATCGGCTTCAATGCCTCTTTTATTGACATGTGTTAGAATGGCCGACCCAATAAATTCAAGGAAACAACATGCAAATTAAAGACAACTGTGTGGTTGCCATGCACTACACTTTAACCAACGACCAAGGCCAAGTACTCGATTCATCAGAAGGTCGTGACCCATTGAAATTTTTACAAGGCGCTCACAACATCATCATCGGCCTGGAAAAAGCCATGGCAGGGAAGCAAGTTGGTGACTCTTTTGAAGTTTCCATTGAACCGGAAGAAGCTTACGGTGTTCGTCACGAACAAATGATTCAAAAAGTACCCAAATCAGCTTTCCAGGGTGTTGATAACATCGAGGTTGGCATGAGCTTTCAAGCCCAAACCGAACACGGCCCAGTACCTGTGAAAATCACTGAAGTGATCGGCGATGTGGTCACTGTTGATGGGAACCATGAACTGGCAGGTGAACGCCTGCATTTCAAAGTCAGCATTGAAGAAGTTCGTGAGGCGACTAAAGAAGAAATGGAGCATAATCACGCCCATTGATAAGTTTGCTACGAGGCCACTTCTTTCACCTTCGGTGAAAACCGTAACCTCTCCGCAGGCTTAAATGAGTTGCCCTGATAGGCTCGTAAACTCGCCAAGGGGCAACATGCTGATGTTTGTTCCGCAAACACTTGGCCTACAAGGATGTAGGTCTGCAGCGATAGGTGGATCGGAAGCTGCCTTTTTCCTTCGGAAAAAACCATAATTGCTTCACAGTCATCAATGAGTCGCCCTGAAAGGTTCGCTTTGCTCACCAAGGGGCGACATAAAGATGTTTGCTACGAGGCCACTTCTTTTAAGCTGAGCTTAAAAACCGTAACCTCTCCACAGGATTTAATGAGTTGCCCTGTCAGGCTCGCTTTGGCTCGCCAAGGGGCAACATAGGTCTCTGTTTGCTATAATCTATTTCAAGGATTTAATATGTGCTGTTCAAATTCATGCCATGAAGAAGCTATTAGTATTGCATCATTTAAACTCATGCCTATCAATGGTAACAAATAAATTTTACCGCTTTTATCAAAAGCTAATATTTCGCCACCACCATCAGAACCAAAAGCAATAAATCCAGGTGCATAAATTCCAGTCTGAATATCTTTATTGAATTCTTCTATATTTTCCAGGGGTTCCAGCTCAAAATAACCTCCAAACTCAAAATCTGTTTCTCCAAAAAAAACTTCAGTTTGAGCTAAATAGTCTGTGTAATCTTTGGGTAATTTAATGATCAAAAAGTAATCCCTAATAATCCGTAATACCAATTTGTAGTTTAACTTATACATAGCACTCTTATTGTGTTTTGCCATATAAACTTCAATTAGAGGTAAATCCTCCTAACCGTCATACCGGCGCAGGTCGGTATCCAGCGTCTTTTACCTCCATAGAACGATTAAACCAAGTCATCATACAAATCATTCCAATAGGGGTTATGTTCTTCAATTAACTTTACTTTCCAGGCTCTTTTCCATTCTTTGATTTGTTTTTCTCTGGTAATAGCGGCTTCCATTGTTAGATGCTGTTCAAAATAAACCAGAACATGGGTTTGGTATTTTTTTGAAAACCCTTCAACCAAGTTATTTTTATGCTGATAAACCCTATGAATTAAATCGCTGGTTACACCCACATATAGTGTTCCGTTTCTTTTGTTGCTTAAGATGTAAACAGCGGGTTGCTTCATGGGAAAATTGTATGCTTTACAGTCATTGTAACATCACCCTAAAGACACTGGATACCGGCCTGCGCCGGTATGACGGTAGGTCGCTTATATTGAAAAATAAGCTAACTTCCGTATTGAAAAATTATTGGTTGAGACGAGCTCGTTCTATAGCTTCAACTAATTGGCCTTCGAATAGTTCGGCGTCATCAAAGCGCTCTTGTTCTATTCTTTTTTCAGCTTCAAGTAAAACATAGTTAACAGCTATGCGCTGATTTAAATATGTTGCGAGCATTAAATTTGGTAGGCTTTTAATCGGTACATTCCAATATTTTTTACACCTTTGAGTTAATGCAGTTGGAGTGTCACCAACCCAAGGGCCTTCGACATCGCTTATAGATTTGTTTATTTCCATTATTCCCTAGATCCTTTGGTTTTAATTTTTAAATAACTACTGACCATTATATTCAATAATTTGAGATACGTTGAAGTAATTAAGTGGTTATCAAAACTAAAAACTTCCGCCGGAGCGGAAGTTTTCATAAGGACAAATCCAAAGATATTTATAGCAGTTTTTCTAGCCTATCCAGGGTGGTTTTGTCGTCGGATTGGCTGAGCCAGAAGATGGCTTTTTTCTTGATATTTTTGTGGTAGTTGCCTTTGAGGATAGCGAACAGGGCGTCGGCGGATTGTTGGTTGGGGAGTTGAGATAACACAAATACTGCGTTTTCCTGTTCGCTATCATTGGTTGTGCTTTTCAAGAGTTCAATGGCAGTCTTTTGAGCTTGTTGAGGGTCATTCTGAGATAGCCAAAACAGTGACTGTTCCCTGACTTCTCTGTCTTTGTGGGTTTTGACCAATTGAGCTAAGTGTTGACTGGCTTCTGTTGATTTAATTTGTGACAAACTGAAAATGGCCTTCTCTTTGACTTCACGGCTTTGCGATTCATTCATCAGATTCATCAAAAACTGAGGAAGGTTGTCTATCCCGTTGGTTTGACTGAGCCAGAAAATGGCATCGGCTTGTTGTTCGCTGTCCTCATCATTGGTGGCAATCTTTTTCAACAGATTGACCGCTTCAGCAGATTCATGTTGGCTCAAGGCAAAGTTGAGATGATGTCTGACATCACCTTTGGGCAGTTCTTTATACAGTTTTTTCAAGTAAGCAAAACCATCGTCCTTTCGCTGGCCCAACCAGAACACTGCCTGTTCTGAATAGTCATTGTGATTGTCTTTGGCCAAACTATAGATCGCTTCGCCGGCTTGCTTTTCAGGATGTAAACTCAGCACATATAAACTGCCATTGTGGTCATCTTGCTCTATGGCCTGGTCTTTGAGCCAGCTGATGCTTTGTTGTGCAGTCACGTTTTGCAGCCAGTCAACGGTTTGACCTTTGCCTTTGACTTCACAGCTGTCGCCCACAGGCATGATGCGTTTGATGCTGCCTTTTTTCACCTGAGTGAAAATATGAATACTTTCGGTGTAGGGGCTGTCACTGGAAGAGCCATAGCCATATTGTTTGCTGTTTAAATCACAAGCAGCGTGTTCACCGTTCTTGTAACAGCACATAGAGTGGGTTTGTGGTGCGGCTTTGATACTGTAAACAAACCAGCCATCATTGGCATTTGATAAGTACTGCTTCAATTCTTCTGTCACCGATTGAGTTGTCATGTGATCCATCGGTGCGGCGATGGCTGCACCACAACAAAGCATCATGGTGGTGGTTAAATATTGAGTTATTTTTTTCATGTTGTTTCTCGCTTCTGTTCAGTGGTTAGTCTTCAATGGCTTCAATCAAGGCATCAGGGTTGGTTACACCGATCATTTTGATGATCATTTTTTTGACTTCATGGTCTTTTTCAGCTTTGAACAATTTGAGCATGGCATCGGTGTTGTCCTGCATCATCAAGGCATTCAATACACTTTGTTTGATGTTTTCATTACCTTCTCTGAAGCGATCCAGCAAAAACTCTTCATTCAGTTCTTGTGATGTCATTCCCAGTGCCTGGAAAAAAGCTTCCTGATCGATGTTATCGGGGTTCTCGTTATACAGCTTCATCAGCTCATCGGTGGCATCCATGGCGCCCAGGTGTCTGATGATGTCTGCTTTGGTCTCTGTGTCAGTTTCCTGATGGTAAATTTC
>JAGRJR010000159.1 GCA_020442635.1 Lysobacterales bacterium | reverse complement strand
CTGTATTACTACCGATATATACAACATTTTCACGATCCTGATTATCAATTTTGTATTTTTCATAGGATCCGATACCATCATTACTGTCATAGGGTTTAGCTAAATACTCAGGACTTGTCACTGGCCAATATCTATCAGTATAAGAACCTGAAGGTCCTCGTTGTACCACAGGGCTTGAATGGACAATGTCACCTAATACACTTTCACGGTTTCTCAAAGGCCCGTTGTTTTGTATCTCTTTACTTTGATCACCCAATAAATACTTGATTAAATCTTTTGTGTTGATGTTAAGTCTGGTTCTCAAATCCAAACTATTGTCTTCAAATCGACTGAGTACATCACCACCTACTGAGTCAAGAAGCCTTACAGCTGTATCGTTGGTAGTATCATAAGTAAACACTCTTCTATCCATTTGTTTAGCTACATTAGTCTGCGTACCTTCACAAAAACCACCGGTTAATTGACAACTCAAATCCCACTCAATATTTCCAAATGTTCCATTGGCATTAACAGGTCGACTAAACAAATTTCCTGTCCAATCGGAAGAGTCAAATGCGGGGGTAAATGCTTTGGTCGAAGATGTAACCACTCCAGATGAAACAGAGGATGTACTGCCACGCGACAGCCTTTCCAAAATACTATTCACCACTTTATTCAAAGCATTGGTTAACTCCTCTGGATCATTGGCACTGAAAAAATCCCCTCTGGAGTTAATTGATGAATGCCAAACATCATCAATTTTAGTGGCTGCATTACTGGCACCCGGCCAACTACATGCGCCAGTTCTCAAATCTCTGTAAACAACTTCTCGTGGATCACTGAGGCCGGCTACTTCCGGACATATGGGATTGGTGTTATCGTCACCATCAGTAGTCTTCTCAATATAGTCAAGAGTCCTACTGGCTTCCAATCCCATCCCCACATTGAAAGTAACCATGTGTTGCCAATATGCCGGGTCATTTTTAGAGTTCCAGACGAATGCAGGATCTTCCCAATCAGAACCAACTGGGGTGATGACGTTACCTGCCGCATTGGTGTAATTGGCTTTGAACCGTTTGACATTGTTTTTAAATGCCGCTGTGGGCATCAAGTCTTTGGCCCAGAAATGAAAGGCTATATCAGACAAGGTGGAGCCACTTTCAGATTTTTGGTATATTTTTTGTTCCCCATTACCATTATAAGCACCGTACAAGTTATCAGAATCTCCGGGCAGTTTTGTTCTGTCAGTTTCATCCTGAATTATGGTTTCACCAAAACTTTTATTCCATTCGCCATCAGATAGCGCAATATGAAAATTTTGCTGACAAGTAATGTTAGCGCCAAAATCTGTTGAGAAATAACTTTTGGACTGCTGAAACAATTGCCCAGCACGATAAAAAGCTTTTCTTAGGGGGGTACTACCGCTTGACGGTACATTAAATAACCATTTAAAGAATTTCTCCCTATGGGTTAACTCGAATTTTTCTAAATCAGGGAAAGTTGTATTGTTATTCAGCTGCTGCCATGAAATCTTAAAATTAGGACCAAATGTTGCGAAAGCCCTACTCACCGCGGTTTTACCCATTTTCAGTCGGGTGTTGTAATATGTGTACCAATTGGCAAAATTGGTTTTATCAAAATCAGTATTGGGAATATCGACTCTTGTGTTTCCATTATAGTAAAAAGCATAACGACCGGATGCGTTTCTAGCGGTTTTGCTAGGATAATAAGACCAGCTGTTGGTATAAACCGTACTCACACCCGGCGTATTCGGTATTTTTGCAAACCTCAAAGAATAACTCCCTTGTGAATAGAAATTATTGTAAGCAATGGGTATATAGTTAGCTGACAGATTCACTCGCGGTGCATTTGTTCTGAAATCAAAGCCATCTACCTTGGCATTAGTAAATACAGAATCTGGAAATTCAACGCCATCAGCTCCGATGGGTGGACGGTAAACAATATTTGGATTGTAATAAACTTTATTCAGACTTGGATCAGCAAACTCTTTTCTGTCATAGCCATAAAACGTTCCCATATAACCCCAAGCCATACTGCCCGAATCATCAAAAGTTACAGCAAGTGCCGGAGGCACCGTTTGACTTAAAAAAAGCGGGTCATGGGTGAGTTGTAATAATGATGCGTTAGACTGCCTGGCTCCTGCTAACATCACTAAAGCAGAAATCGAGATAAATTGTAATATTTTGTAGTTCATTGCGGTGACTCCTGATTAGTTAGTGGGTGAGCTGCTGCTGACCACGGTATAAACGGTTTGGGAAATGGCAAACGAATTACCATCACCACTTCTGCTTTTGGCAGTAATCAAATAGGTATCTTGAACATTTCCTGTTCCACCTCCTCCACCGCCTCCGCCAGAGCCAGCACCATTGTCTCCGAACTCGTGCGTACCGCCAGATGTGGAACTGCCACCAAAAACACCAGGTATAACATTGGTGCTGCGTAAGTGCTGAATAATGTATTCAGGTTGCACTTTTAAAGCTGCGCCCTCTTCGGTAATGGTGGTGTAATTTTTTGCAGTTTGGGTACCATTTACGGTACTCCAGTCGTTGGTTTTAAAGGCCTGGGCAAATACATTTTCACCCGAAGTAGGATCACCAACTCTTTGATACATTGAGTAAATATTAAAAAGGTCACCATTGGGTGTTCCTGTTGCTTTCACTCCATTGGTATTATCAACCAGGTTATAAAGGAACTTTTCACCTTCTCTTAAAGCACTGTGTGCACCTGCATTTGCCAAAGATCGGTTATGTAAGCCCGCAGCCATTTTTTCTTGCAACATGGTACTTTTCATACCGGTATATCCAATCAACGTGATAATAACCAAGAAGATCAAACCAACAGCCAAAGCAGCACCTTCTTGTTGTTTCATGGTTTTCATATTTATATTTTTCATAATGTATAGTTCCTGATTGGGACCACTGCAGAAAATTCTCTGCGGTACATTCTTTCAGCCGGCAAACCTGTCACCAGGCCTCCTGCGGGATTTTGTGGATTGGTTGGGTCAACTGAATAATTGAAAACTTCATTATTACTTTGGCTGCTGTCATTAACAGTGTTCAGCAACAAATGTACTTCAATGGCGTAAATGGATCGCCACAAACAACCTTGATCATTAGGCATATTAAAGCCAGGATAGTCGGGGATTGTAGATGGCAGCGTACATCCATTATCACCATCAATGGCACCATCATTGTTCAAATCACCACCACCTCGGACTTGTTGCACCTGATCAGCTGTTAACCTCGCAACACGGCCAGTTTGCAATTGAGCCAAATAAAAAACATCAAAACGCTCAACCCCTTCAACTATAGGCTGGGCAACACCATTTTCTGATCGATATAAAGAAGGCAATACCCGTGCATCATCTGCATTGGGATCATCATCAACTCCCAAAAAATAACTTACGGTATGAAAATCCCTATCCATGCTGTAAACGCTTGTTTTTGAAGCCAATGAGAAAGCAGGAAAATTATTATTGGCCGTAACCGTGTTTGCTGCCCATGTAACTGGCGTGACATAAGACAGATTACAGTCAGCTACCAACGCATTACCAGTACTGTCTGCAGGTATAGATTCAATTGTAGTAGCGACATTACCCGCTAACGAAGTAATCTGAGTACCCCCTGTTAAATACCTCACGGTTAAAATATCAGTATTAGGCACTCTGCTGTTAGCTACTACACCGGGATTTCTGAATACTGCACTAAAGTCACTGCCAACGGTTGTCAGTGCAGGTGTGCAATTATTACCAACACATTCATGCCCGCGAATAAAAAAACTAGGATCAAGAGGATAAGCAGTTAAGCCTCCTGGCATCGCTGTATCGCTGAGTTGGTTGGCATCACTTACACTGTCCAGTCTGGTTTGCGCAAATGTAGGCAAACCATTAGTTGAGTTACTTAAATTGAAA
>JAGRJR010000158.1 GCA_020442635.1 Lysobacterales bacterium | reverse complement strand
GAGAGGATTCGAACCTCCGACCCCCACAACCCCATTGTGGTGCGCTACCAGGCTGCGCTACGCTCCGATTTGAACCGCGTATTCTATCATAAAGATATGATGAATTTGCCTTTGAAAATTTGATTAATCAAAAAAAGTCTGATGGTGTGAATGAACAATTATTTCAATAATTCCAGAATTTCTTCCAGCTCAATTCTGGTTTGTTGAATGACTTGATAGGATTTACTGGCTTCTTTTTCTGAGACTTTACCATTGAGTTTCTGTCTGGCACCTGAAATGGTATAACCATGATCATATAATAAACTGCGAATCTGGCGAATCATCATCACATCATTGCGCTGATAATAACGACGATTCCCACGTCTTTTTACTGGGTTTAGATTATCAAACTCATTTTCCCAGTAACGCAGGACATGCTGCTTCACATCGCACAAAGTTGATACTTCACCAATGGTGAAATAACGCTTTGCAGGAATGGGCGGCAGGGACTTATTGTGGCCTTGATCCAGCATATGTTTCTATCGTATTCCTCAATTTTTGACCTGGTTTAAAAGCCACCACGCGCCGGGCAGAAATAGGGATTTCTTCCAACGTTTTTGGATTCCTTCCAGGTCTTGATTTTTTATCTCTTAATTCAAAATTTCCAAAACCAGATAATTTAACACCATGTCCAGCTAATAATTGGTCCTTAATGGTTTCAAAAAAGACACTGACAAACTCGCTGGCCTCACGTTTATTAAGGCCAACTTCCATATACAAAATTTCTGCCAAATCAGTCTTGGTAACTGTTTCTGTCATGTCCTTACTTCTGCGTTAAATTGTTCTGCTAAAAAGGATACAGCCTTTGACACCAGTTTGTCCACCTCTTTATCCTCTAAAGTTCGATTTTTTTCCTGAAAAATCAGAGCCATGGCCAGACTTTTGTATCCTTTTTCAATGTGTTCACCTTTATATACATCAAACAAGTTTAAGCCCACTAAACGTTCAGTCTCCTCACCGAGGCTTTGTTTAACAACTTCTGACACCTCACTCCAGGTAATATTTTCGTTGATCAAAATCGATAAATCCCTTCTAATCTTGGGAAATTTAGATATGGCATGCCATTGTGGCAGTAAAACAC
The DNA here is from genome assembly GCA_020442635.1 of Lysobacterales bacterium. Lineage (GTDB taxonomy): Bacteria > Pseudomonadota > Gammaproteobacteria > Xanthomonadales > Marinicellaceae > Marinicella. Next base: position 2,881 of record JAGRJR010000158.1, on the reverse strand, counting down.
CCTGAATTGCTTCAACGACAAAATTTGCCACATAAACATCTTGTTTTATTTTCATCTTCTGACAAACCGCTGGATGTACCTGACCCAAATAACCAACCAAATCACCATCGATCAACACATCAGCTTGGCGTCCTGGGTGTAAGAATGGGTATTCAGATTGGATAAAAGCAAGTTGCCCAGAAACATCTGCTAATAACTCTTCAACGTCACCTTTGAGGTCAAAGAAATCCACTTTCTGTGAAGCCATGCCCCATTGTTCAATTGTATTCAAACCTGTTTTAGCCAATATCAAAGTATCATTCTGGCTGATTGAACCTTCTTTTTTGAAGACCTTGCCCATTTCAAACAAAGCGAGGTCTGCTTCCTGGCGTGACAAATTGGCTTTGATATTAGCCAAAACACCGGGCAACAAGTGGGTGCGCATGACAGCCATGTCATTATTCAATGGATTGGCCAGGCCAAAACCTGCTGCATCCAACCCCAAATCCTGCAATTGCTTTTCTGCCACAAAAGAATAATTAATGACCTCTTGATAGCCCATTCCGCTCAATTGTGCCTTGAGAAATTTTGTGTGTCTGATGGTCTCAGGGATGGTACGAATCGCATCGGTTGAATTTAAACGATGTGCCGGCATTTGATCATAACCCACTACCCTAACAACTTCTTCAATCAAATCTTCTGCAATTCCCATATCAAAGCGCCAAGTCGGTGAAACCACCTGCCATCGATTATTTTGATAAGAAGTTTCAAAACCCAGAGAGTTGAAAATTTGAGTCACTTTGTCTGTAGCTACTTCGAACCCTAATACACGATTCAATTTTTCTTCTGTCAGCACAATGTTTTGCTGCTGGGGTAATTCTTCAGCAATTTCAGTGATGTTAATCGGCCCCACTGAACCACCGCAAATGTCTACAATCAAAGCAGTTGCTCGTTGTAAAGCCACTTCCTGTAAGTTCCAATCAACGCCACGTTCAAAACGCATACTTGACTCTGTGTGCACACCCAACTTCCGTGATTTACCCATGATGGTAGCAGGATCAAAGTAAGCTGATTCCAGTACAATGTCTGTGGTATCAAAAGTAACACCGCTATCCAAACCGCCAATCACACCCGCAACTGCTAAAGGTTTTTGCTCATCAGCAATCATTAGAAATTCCGGCGTCAACTCTACATCTGAACCATCTAATAACCGCAGTGGTTCTTTGTCTTTGGCCATGCGTACAATGATATCACCAGATATTTTAGCTTGATCAAAAGCATGCATGGGTTGACCCAATTCCATCATCACATAGTTGGTAACATCAACGACCGGATGAATGGATTTAACCCCAGCTCTGCGCAGCTTTTCTTTCAGCCAGACTGGTGATGTTTTGCTGTTATCAATACCTTTAATCACACGGCTGCCATACTTAGGGCATTGATGTTCTGCCTTGATTTGAGCATTTAATTTATCATCAATAATGACCGGCACATTGATAACTTCTGGTCCATTGATTACCACATCATGCAAAGTAGCCAAGTCTCTGGCCACACCATGCATACAGAAACAATCAGCGCGGTTAGGTGTCAAATCAATCTCAATGATTTGATCATCCAAAGATAAATAGCCGCGCACATCTGCACCAACAGGCGCATCAGCAGCCAACTCAATGATGCCGTCGGATTCTTGACTGATACCAAGTTCCACCTCTGAGCACAACATGCCATGAGATTCGACGCCACGGAGTTTGGATTTTTTGATTTTGAAATCACCAGGTAATATAGCACCTATTTTTGATAAAGCCGTTTTCAAACCAACCCTGGCATTTGGCGCACCACAAACAATTTGTAATTCCTCATCACCAGCATTGACTCTACAAACTTTAAGCTTGTCTGCATCTGGATGCGGTTCACAAGCGACGATTTCAGCCACCACCACACCAGAAAACTCACCGGCAGCAGGTTCCACACCATCCACTTCTAAACCAAGCATGGTCAATTCTGACATCAACTGCTGGGTGTCAGCGTCAGTTTTTACCCACTCTTTTAACCAATTTTCACTTATTTTCATGGTAGATTCCCTCCTTATTGGAATTGGCGCAAGAAGGCCATATCATTTTCAAAAAAGTTACGTAAATCCTGTACACCATAACGTAACATGGCGAACCGTTCTACACCCAAACCAAAAGCAAAACCAGTGTATTTATCAGGGTCAATACCACCAGAACGCAACACATTCGGGTGCACCATACCACAACCCAATACCTCTAACCAGTCGATAGAACCATCGTCTTTTTTCCATTCCACATCAACTTCAGCAGAAGGCTCTGTAAATGGAAAATACGAAGGTCGTAAACGAATTTGCAAGTCATCTTCAAAAAAAGCATTCACGAATTGGTTCAACACACCTTTTAAGGAGGTAAAAGTGACATTTTCACCAATTACCAAACCTTCAACCTGATGAAACATCGGCGTATGGGTTTGGTCGGAATCGCTTCTGTAAACCTTTCCTGGAGCAATGATTTTAATCGGCGGCTTCATGGTTTTCATCGCTCTAATTTGCACTGGAGACGTGTGTGTTCTCAACAAATGCCCATCCGGGAAATAAAAAGTGTCATGCATGGCCCGAGCTGGATGGTGCGCTGGAAAATTCAGCGCCTCAAAGTTATGAAAATCGTCTTCAATTTCAGGACCCGTAACCACATCAAAACCCACTTGAGAAAACAAATCAATGATTCGCTGCATGGTTCGACTCACTGGATGCACACCTCCTTTATCTTGGGTACGACCTGGTAAAGTCACATCCACAGCTTCGGCCATCAGCTTCTGATTCAATTCGGCTTGCATTAACGTGTCTTTTTTCCCTTGGATGCCTGTAAACCGTTGTTGTTTAATTTGGTCG
>JAGRJR010000157.1 GCA_020442635.1 Lysobacterales bacterium | reverse complement strand
CCCAAATTCTGGCAACCAATTGGGATTTGATGGTGGTGGATGAAGCCCATCACCTGGAATGGTTTGAAGAAGAAGTAACTGGTGAGCAGGAACTGTCTGCCTCTGTTCGAGCCTATCAACTCATACAAGCCTTGGCACAACATATTCCGGGTGTATTGTTATTGACAGCCACTCCTGAACAGTTGGGGCGCAAAAGTCATTTTGCCCGCTTGAGATTATTGGACGCTGACCGATATCATGATTTTGAACAGTTTTTGGCGGAAGAGGCTGAGTTTGAGTCGGTAGCTGATGCCATTGAAGGTTTGATTCAATTGGTGGAGGGCAATGAATCAATTTCATTGAATGAAATCAAACAACAGCTCGAATCCCATGTCAGTACAACCATCTTGGAGCAAATCGACACACTGGCGGAACAACCTGAAAATGGCTTGGGCTTGGTCAATCAATTATTGGATCAGCATGGCACTGGACGTGTTTTGTTCAGAAACACCCGACAGTCTGTGCAAGGGTTTCCAGAGCGACAATTACATGTATCAGCTTTGCCATTACCTGCAATCTACCAACAATCAGATGAAGCCAAAGCTTCACTGACACCTGAAATGACTTTAAGTGCTGAAGCGGCCAAGTCATGGTTGGCTGATGATCCTCGGGTACAGTGGTTGGTTGAGCAAAGCAAATCACTGAAACACGAGAAAATCCTGATCATTGCTTCAAAGGCGCAAACGGTATTACAACTGGAAGCATATTTTCGTGACAAACATGGCATTCATGTAGCGATATTTCATGAAGGAATGAGTCTGATTGAACGAGATCAAGCTGCTGCCTGGTTTGCTGATTTGGACAATGGCACCAACATTTTACTGTGTTCTGAAATTGGCAGTGAAGGGCGTAATTTTCAGTTTGCCCACCATTTATTGTTTTTTGACTTGCCTGAACATCCGGACTTGTTGGAGCAACGCATTGGCCGCCTGGATCGCATTGGCCAAACTGAAACCATCCAGATTCACGTACCTTACCTAGAAAACACAGCACAAGAAAAATGGTTCAAGTGGTATCACCAGGGTTTGGATTTGTTTAAACAAACCAATCCGGCTGCACACCATGTGTTCACAGAATTTGAAACAAAGTTGAATGAGCCTCTGGCTGAACAGGCACTGGCAGAATTAATTAAAGACAGTGCAGCACTGAGTGAACAACTGTTAGCAAACATGACTCGAGGGCGTGATCGTTTACTCGAATACAATTCGTGTCGGCCACAACAGGCAGCACAATTAAAGCATCAAGCTGAGGTATTTGAACAGGCTGATGCTTTGGAAAGTTTTATGCATTGGGTGTTTGACTTGTTTGGAGTGCATTATGAAGAACACCGTGCAGGCAGTGAAATTATTCGACCCACCGATGAAATGCATGGCTATTTCCCTTACTTGCTCGAAGATGGTATGACCATTACTTACGACCGTGAAATTGCCTTGGCCAATGAAACGTTCCATTACATCACTTGGGAGCATCCGATGGTGACTGAAGTGCTGGAACTGATTTTAACTCAGGAAATGGGCAACACAGCTTTTGCAGTTTTACAGAATTCAGGTTTAAATGCAGGGCAAATTTTTTTAGAGTGCCGTTATCTGATTGCTGCTACAGGTAAAAGCTCCATGCAATTATCACGCTATTTACCACCGGTTAACCAAAGAATGCTGTTGGCCGAAGCCGGTATTGATGTGGGTGAAAAGTTAACCGAGAATCTGGTCAATAAATTCAAAAATTCGGTACCGATGAATGTCGCAGTGGACGTGTTGAAAGCCAAATTGCCTGTGATTAAACAGTTGTTAGGTAAAGCCGAAGAACTGATACAAGGCAAATTGCCTTATATTAAACAACAAGCCGTTTCTCAAGTGACTGAATCTCTGGATGCTGAAATCAGGCGACTACAACAATTGGCTTTGCACAATGGACAGGTCAGAGATGAAGAAATCGACTACCTGCAGAACCAATTGCAACAGGCTCAAACTGCCATTGCCAACACTCAGCCGCAATTAGATGCCATCCGGGTTTTGGTGACTATGTGATCGATTTTAACGGGTAATCATCATGACAAACTATCAAAACATCATCAAGCAAATTCATGGTCACTTGTCACTACAAAAAAATTATGGTGAAGTGGCCGAATATATACCTGAATTGGCACAGGTTAATGCAGAAAAGTTTGGCGTTTATTTAGCCATGGTTGATGGCCAAAGTTATTGTGTGGGTGATTGGCAAGACAGTTTTTCGATGCAAAGTATTGTCAAGGTTCTGCTGCTCAGTTTGGCTTATACCAAATTGGGCGGTCGCTTGTGGCAACGGGTTGGCGTCGAGCCATCTGGTACACCGTTCAACTTGTTGGGCATTTTGGAAAACGATAACGGCATTCCCCGCAACCCTTTTTCCAATGCAGGAGCTATAGTTGTATGTGACGTGCTGATGGATTTGTATGAAGACCCAAGACAAGCATTGCTACAATTGGTCAGGGAGTTATCAGGTGATAACTTCATTCAGTTCAACAAGCAAGTGGCTGAATCTGAAAAGACCGAAGGTTATCGGAATGTAGCATTGATTAACTTGATGAAATCTTTGGGCAACATTTATAATGATGTTGATGAAGTGCTGGATCTGTATTTTGATTGTTGTTCCATTGCCATAAACTGTGAACAACTGGCAAAAACCTTTTTGTTCTTGGCCAACCACGGTCAAACCATTGATGGACATACCCGTTTATTGAATCCGAGTCAGGCCAAACGCATCAATGCCATCATGCTGACTTGTGGTTTTTATGACGAAGCCGGCGATTTTGCTTATAAAGTGGGCTTGCCTGGTAAGAGTGGTGTGGGTGGTGGTATTGTCGCCGTGTTGCCTGAAAAATACAGCATTGCGGTGTGGTCGCCTCGTTTGAATGATAAAGGTAATTCTTACCGTGGTCTTAAATTTCTCGAACAGTTCACCACGGATACACAACTGTCTATTTTTTGATAGCTCTCAATTCTATTGAAACGCAACTTTAAACGACCAATAAAAATATACAAAATAATAAAACAGTGATAATATGATTGTTTTCCTCATCTCAGGAGTTATGGTGAAAAAAATTCATATGCTACTGTTTTTGGTTACATCAATCTCTCAAGCTGCTGTGCATATCAACCCCAATGGCTTGGGCGAAGTTCTTTTGATCCCCTATTACACCACCAACAATGGTATGAATACTAATGTGACGGTGAGTAATACTACGGAACAGGTTAAGGCGGTGAAGTTTGTATTCAGGGAAGGACGATATGGTCGTACTCATCAAGGTTTAAGTGTTTATTTGGCACCGAATGATGTGTGGACGTTTGGTATGCTGAACTATAGAGGCACAGAGGCTCAAGTCATTAGTCATGACCTTTCCTGTGCACCGTATTTTCAGTCGCCTATGGCATTGTATGATGGTTCGGCTGATCCTCAGCCACCGAATGGTTTTGGTTATGCAGAAGGTCTGATTGAAATTTATGAAATGGGTGAGCTGGATCCGAGTCACGGCTATGGGCAGGCGGTTACATTTGAGGGTGGTTTGCCACGAGACTGTTCTCAAATTGAAGCCAACTGGGCTCAAAGTGGTATTTGGAATGATAATCAAGGGCACAGTGAAATGTTACCTCCGGCTGGCGGTCTGAAGTCGTCAGTGGCCTTAATCGATGTGGAAAATGGAGTGAACTACACCTATGATGCCATTGCTTTTGATGATTTTTATCCTGAAGATTTTTTGCTTCATTCCGCACCATTTGATTCTTATTCACATACATTGTCTTTGGCTGATACCACCAGTAGGGTTCAACATCAAGGTGATAATTTGATTACACAATGGTCAACGGGGTTTGAAGCAGTCAGCGCAGTACTTACAAAGAATGAACTGGTGACGGATTATAGTAATGAGTTAAACATTAATGCACAAACAGAAGTAGTCATGAGTTTTCCTACAAGGGGTATGCACAGAG
>JAGRJR010000156.1 GCA_020442635.1 Lysobacterales bacterium | reverse complement strand
GCTGGTGATTTTGAACAACCAGTTTTTGGGGATGGTTAGACAATGGCAAGAATTGTATTTTAACAAACGCTATGCCTCAACAGAAATGAGCAACCCTGATTTTGGCAAAATTGCCGAGGGTTATGGCATCGCCAATCAGCAAGTGAGCAGGCGAGAAGATTTACCAAGTGCCATTGCTACCATGATGCAACATCCCGGTGCTTATTTGCTGGAAGTACAGGTGGCACAGCAAGACAATGTATTTCCAATCATCACGCCCGGGGCATCAGTTGCCGATATGTGCCTCGGTGAAGTCGCATCAATAACGGAGGAATAGTCTTATGCAAAAACGCTATAATTTTGCCATTTACTCTAATGACCAGGCTGGTATATTGAACCGGATCACTGCTGTATTTTCGCGGGTCAACCTCAATATTGAAGCCTTGTCGGTTTGTGAGTCAGCGCAAGCGGGCATCTTTCGGCACAGTGTACAGGTGTGCTGTGATCAACCAACCGCCAATCGCATCAGTAAACAATTGGAACGACAAATAGAAGTCATCAAGGCTGAATTTCAGGCTGAGGATGACATGATTCATCAAGAAGTCGCCCTGTATAAAATTGCTTCAAAATCGATGCTGGAGCAAACCCGAACAGAACAAATCATACACCGACATCATGCACGAGTATTAAGCATGAACAGTGAATATACTGTGATTGAAAAAACCGGTAGCCGAACTGAAAGTCAAGCCTTGTTGGATGATTTGTCAAGTATCGGGGTGCTTGAATTTGTTCGCTCAGGGCCAGTCAGTATCAGCAAACCCATGTCAGCCAACAGCTTATCAGCTGACATATCAATTTTTAAACAACATGCCACTTGTGATTCCGAAGAGGAAGTTGCGATGGCCAATAACAATCAATAGTAGAGGAATGAAATGGCTCAATTAAATTTTGGTGGCACACTTGAAGAAGTGGTGACCCGTGATGAATATCCATTGAACAAAGCGCAACAATACATGGCCGATAAAACCATTGCAGTTTTAGGCTACGGCGTGCAGGGCCCAGGTCAGGCATTGAACCTCAGAGACAATGGTTTCAATGTTATTGTTGGTCAACGCAAAGGTTCAGATTCCTGGGACAAAGCACTCAGTGATGGTTGGGTTGAAGGCGAAAATCTGTTTGAATTGGCGGAAGCCACCCAAAAGGCCGATATAGTGATGTACTTATTGTCTGATGCCGGCCAAATAGCTGCTTGGCCTACAGTCAAAGAAAACTTACAGCCTGGTAACACCTTGTATTTTTCCCATGGTTTTGGTGTGACTTTCAATGAACAAACTGGCATTGTGCCACCAGCAAATGTTGATGTGGTATTGGTGGCGCCTAAAGGTTCTGGTCGTTCTTTGCGTACTTTATTTCAACAGGGTAAAGGCTTAAATTCCAGCTATGCCATTTTTCAAGATATAACTGGTCATGCCAAAGAAACTGCTACAGCGCTTGGAATCGGAGTGGGTTCAGGCTATTTATTTGAAACTGATTTCAAAAAAGAAGTGTATTCTGATTTGACCGGTGAACGTGGTATTTTAATGGGGGCGATTGCAGGGTTATTCGAAGCACAATACAACGTACTGAGAAAAAATGGTCATTCACCTTCAGAAGCGTTCAATGAAACCGTTGAGGAATTGACCCAAAGTTTGATGCCACTGGTGGCGGACAATGGCATGGATTGGATGTATGCCAATACCTCAACCACAGCACAGCGAGGTGCTTTAGATTGGCGACATAAATTCCGTGAAGCCAACACACCCCTGTTCGAAGAGTTGTATTCCAGTGTGGCCAGTGGTGAAGAAGCAAGGGTAGTGATTGAGGCCAACCAAAAACCAGATTATCGCGAAAAACTCAATCAGGAGCTGGAAGCCTTACGCAATTCAGAACTGTGGCAAACTGGTCGTCAGGTTCGCAAACTCAGGCCTGAAAATGGTTAATTCATTATTTACAACCGTCATTCCCGCGAAGGCGGGAATCTCCTTACATATTTTAAGATGATTTGGCTCTATGAGATTCCCGCCTGCGCGGGAATGACATGGAAAGAAACACATGACAGTAGCCCCATTAAAAAAGACACCAGCACCACTCATTGATGTTGAATCCGCACAACAACGCCTCAAAAACGTGGTGAATCAAACACCGTTGTTACCTAATTTGACCTACAGTGAATTGTTTCAGGCAGATGTGTTACTCAAGCGTGAAGATTTGCAAACCGTACGCTCCTACAAAATTCGTGGGGCATATAACAAGATTGCGGCATTATTGGAACAGCGACCCGATTTAAAACATGTGGTCTGTGCCAGTGCTGGTAACCATGCTCAAGGTGTGGCTTTTACCTGCAAAAAACTAGGTATCCTGGCGGCGGTTTATATGCCAGTAACAACGCCACAACAAAAAATTGAACAGGTTAAAATGTTCGGTGGAAATCATGTTAATTTGGTGTTGGTGGGTGATACCTTTGATGAGGCACAACAACAAGCCTATGCTTTCAGTGAGCAACATGATTACCCGTTCATTCATCCCTTTGACGATGTTGACATCATTGCCGGTCAAGCAACAATTGCTGTGGAAATATTGCAGCAAAGTCAGCGGCACATTGATTATTTGTTTGTACCCATCGGTGGTGGAGGCCTGGCTTCTGGTATGTTATCGGTATTCAAACAGCAGTCACCAAACACACAAGTGATTGGTGTTGAGCCAGCTGGTGCGGCTTCAATGGCGGCGGCTCTGCAAACCGGGCGCAACACCAAATTGGCGCACATTGATCGGTTTGTAGATGGTGCTGCGGTACAGCAGGTTGGTCAAACCACTTTTGAAATTTGCCAACAGTTGCTCGATGATGTGATAAGCGTACCCGATGGATTGATCTGTCAAACCATCCTCAACCTGTACAACAAAGATGCCATTGTGGTTGAACCAGCCGGTGCTTTGGCCTTGGCCGGATTGGAACAATACGCCGATAAAATCAAAGGTAAAAGGGTGGTTTGTGTACTCAGCGGCAGTAACAACGACATTACCCGCATCGAAGAAATTCGTGAAAGGGCACTGTTATACAACGGTTTAAAACATTATTTTCTGGTGCGTTTTCCACAACGTGCAGGTGCTTTGAAAGAGTTTGTCGCCGACATTTTAGGACCCGCCGATGACATCACTTATTTCCAATACCAGAAAAAACATAACCGAGAACATGGTCCAGCTGTGATAGGTATTGAACTCAAACACAATGAAGATTTTGCCCCCTTACTCCAAAGGATGAAATCAGGTGGCTTTTTCAATGATTACCTCAATAACCAGCCTGAACTGTTTTCGATGTTGTTGTGAAAATTAATCGTTGCCTTTGAATTTGTGAATTGTGTATATGTTTGGGGAATTTGATTAAGCGTACAATACCTGTCTTAACACTGGGAATACCATGAAACAAGTTTACACTTTACTTTTCATCTTTTACGCTACAGTAGGACTGTCGGTTGATGTCATTTCTCACTATGGTTTTGAGTTTTCTGATGATTTACCGATTTTAGTCGATGGTGATGGCATGCCTTCAGCACGTCATACACGCCACCCCGTTGGAACTACAACTTCATCACAGGGTTACTATGAGTATCTGCCTCAGGGTTATGAGCAGGATGATCAAGATTATCCTTTATTGGTTTTTATCCATGGACTCGGAGAAAATGGCGATGGTGATTCACAATTAGATGATTTGTTGGTGAATGGTATTCCCAAAATCATTGATCAAGATGGATGGGATGAAAGTTGGCCTTTTGTGGTATTGTCACCACAAAACTCATTGGGAGGTTGTACCGGAAGCAATCAAATCTTCAACTTTATCAACTTCGCCAAAGAAAATTATCGAATCAATCCAAATCGGGTTTATTTAACCGGTTTGAGTTGTGGTGCAATCGGTAGTTGGAATTATTTGCGCTACCACACCAATGAGCAAATCGCAGGGGTGGTGCCGATTGCAGGCGACGGAGTCGGCGCGTTCAATGGTGTAGGTTGTGATTTAAACCGGGTACCAATCTGGGCGTTTCATGGAGATAATGACTCAACAGTTGATGTGAATGGCACCATATATCCCATCAATAATCTACAGACCTGTAC
>JAGRJR010000155.1 GCA_020442635.1 Lysobacterales bacterium | reverse complement strand
ACAAGAACGTCTCGAACAAGAACTCCTCGAACAAGAACGCCTTGAACAGGAACGTCTTGAACAAGAACAAGCTACAGAGTCACAAGACAGTGCTGAGCCAATGGATATTGCTCCAAAGGAAAATGAAACAAACGCTTTATCACCTGGCAATGTGAATAGTGGATACACATGGAAAATCACTAAACAAGCTCCTGTAGAATACCCAGTTAAGGCGGCAATTGATAATCTGGAAGGTTGGGTTGATCTTGAAGTTACCATAAACGCTGCTGGTGAAGTTGTTTCAGCCACACCCGTTAAATACTCCAGAAAAGGTCGTATTTTTGGTAAACCAGCCATCCAATCTGTTAATGACTGGTTGTTCGAACCACCAAGCAATTCTGGAATTAATGAACCTCAAACACGTATTTATCGTATTGAGTTTAATTTGTAAATAGTTAGCTTTTAGGGCTACATGAAAATATTTTTCTGGAATATTTTCACTCTAGCTTGCTTGAGAGCCTAAGGGATTCGGCTAATAAAACACTTAACCACAATAATGTGATTTTACTGGTTAGACTCATTCTTCAGCTCTGAGTTTTTATGTATCATTGCCCGGTGTTTGAAGCCTGACAAGACTAATTACATTAAATCATTTTCTTCAGTTGGTAAATTAAATCTAGGGCTTGTTTGGCAGTTAGTTCATCCGGGTCGATGGCTTTTAGCTTGCTTTCTACCTTTGATGATTTAGGGGTTATGTCATCAGCAAATAATGAAAACTGAATTGGAGTTTGGTTTGCATGTTGTTGCCCTATGATTTGATTTTCTAATTGATGTAAATATTGTTTGGCATTGTTTAAAGCTGTGGTAGGTAAGCCGGCCAGTGCGGCAACCTGCAAGCCATAACTTTTATTCGCAGCTCCCGGTTTTACGCTGTGAAGGAAAACAATGCGATCATCATGTTCAACGGCATTCAAATGCACATTACTAATTATTGGGATGTGTTGCTCAAGGGCTGTTATTTCAAAGTAGTGTGTCGCAAACAGGCAGAATGACTGGTTTATTTGTGCCAGATGAATGGCGCAGGCATGAGCCAGTGATAAGCCATCATAGGTGCTGGTACCTCGACCAATTTCATCCATTAAGACTAAAGAGTTGGCAGTGGCATGGTGTAATATGGTTGCAGTTTCCGACATCTCTACCATAAATGTAGATCTTCCACGAGTCAGATCATCTCCGGCTCCTATTCGGGTGAAAATTCTGTCAATGTCACCAATTACAGCACTTTCTGCTGGCACATAACTTCCGACAGAAGCCATTAAAACAATAATGGCTGCTTGTCGCATATAAGTGGACTTACCGCCCATATTGGGACCAGTAATTATCAACATTTTATCTTGCTCATTCAAACATAAATCATTAGGTTCAAATGGTGTTTGCTGAATGGTTTCAACAACAGGGTGACGTCCTTTTTTGATATTGATCACCAAGTCATTAGTGAGAACAGGTTTACAAAACTGGGAGGTTATGGCGCGTTCGGCTAAGTTAGTCAATGCATCAAATTCACTGATAGCTTCGGCTAACGATTGTAATGAAGTGATATGATCTGCAAAACTTTCAAGTAATTGTAAGTATAGGTCTTTCTCATGTGCGAGTGATTTTTCCTTACTTGATAACACTTTTTGTTCAAATTGTTTAAGGTCTGGGGTGGTATAACGTTCAACTCCTTTCAAAGTTTGCCGTCTGATGTAATGTTCAGGTACTTTTTCAGCATGCAATTTTGACACTTCAATAAAATAGCCATGAACGCGGTTATAACCCACTTTAAGCCCTTGAATACCAGTCAACGTTTGCTGTTCGCTTTCAAAATCCAACATGTATTGACCCGCATCGGTACTTATATTACGCAATTCATCCAAGTGTTCGTCATAACCATCTGCAATGACGCCACCATCACGTATGATCACTGGTGGATTTTCTTTGATGGCTTTTGACAATAATTCATGAATGTCATCATGTGAATTAATTTGCACCAATAAATCTTGTAAAACCGGTTGATCAAAAACACTTAATGTTTGATTCAGTTCTTTGATGGCTGCCAATGATTCACGTAAAGCTACCAAATCCCGCGGTCTTGCCGTTAATAAACTGATACGCGTAACAATGCGCTCAATATCAGCGACCCCTTTGAGCTGGTTTTGAATGTTTTGTTGTAGCGTAGAATCAATGATTGCTTCGATACTGTCAAGTCGTTGGTTGAGTATATGACGGTTTCGGATCGGTTGCTTTATCCACCTTCTTGTTTTTCTGGAACCCATAGCAGTGGCGCATTGATCGATAAAACCGCACAGTGTTAACTCGTCTTTACCGTCCTGGTGATAATCAATTTCCAGATTTTTCCGAGATTGTGCATCAATATGTAAATAGTCATCCAGCAATTCAACTTGTATCGCTTGCAGATGCTTTAGCTGAGTTTTTTGAGTGTGATTGACGTATTGTAGCAGTGCCCCAGCAGCCGGTAAAAAAACATCAGATTCCTGGATGCCGAAACCAATCAGGTCATGCACGCCGTAAGTTTTTCGGATGATGTGATAAGCTGATTCTGGATCAAAATCCCAATCCGGTCTTTCCAGGCAATTGAAGTGATTTAACTTTTCAGTCAATTCACTGTCTTCTGAAAGCAGAATTTCATTCGGTGACAACCTGATTAATTGTGCCTCCAGGGTTTCAAAATCCTTGATATGTTGAACTTTAAAAGTACCATTGGCCAAAGCGAGGTAGGCTAAACCATAACCTCGAGAGTTTTTATGAACTGTCAGCAATAAGTTTTCCTTGTGCGCGTCCATCAGCGCTTCTTCAGTGACAGTTCCTGGTGTGATGATGCGTTTGACCGCTCTTTCTACCGGACCTTTACTGGTAGCTGGATCGCCGATTTGCTCACAAATGGCGACTGACAAACCCTTTTTGACCAATCTGGCAAGATAATTATCTGCAGCATGGTAGGGCACCCCACACATGGGAATAGGTTTACCTCCCGACTTGCCACGGTGGGTCAAGGTGATATCAAGCAATTTAGCTGCTTTGACTGCATCGTCAAAGAATAATTCATAAAAGTCACCCATCCGATAAAACAAAAGCATGTCCTGATAGTCAGCTTTTATTTTTAAAAACTGTTGCATCATCGGTGTATGTTCTTTTCCTTTTGTCATCAATGGAACTTCAAAATTTCAAATGCTACATTCTAACAAATGGCACTATAAAAAATAAAAAAATCTATATTCTCAAGTTTTGATAATAAGTGATTGATAATACATAACAAGTAAGAAAATATTGATAAAATCTTCAGAATTTACTGATTTTTTCAGCCTTCATAACATGCGATAATAGGCGATTAGATAATGAATAATTTAAAACTTGTGGAGCAAAATATAGTGGATGATAACAAGAAAAAAGCATTGGCAGCAGCCTTAAGCCAGATTGAAAAACAATTTGGTAAAGGTTCAGTGATGCGAATGGGAGATAATAAAGCATTAACAACGGATGTTTATTCGACAGGTTCATTGGGTCTTGATGTCGCTTTAGGTATCGGCGGTTTACCGCGGGGTCGAATTGTAGAGATATATGGACCTGAATCCAGTGGTAAAACCACATTGACATTACATGCTGTAGCAGAATGTCAGAAAAAAGGTGGTACTGCCGCTTTTATTGATGCAGAGCATGCCTTGGATCCAGCTTATGCAGCCAAATTGGGTGTAAACATAGATGATTTGCTGGTTTCACAACCAGACACAGGTGAAGAAGCATTAGAAATTTGTGATATGCTGGTACGCTCCAATGCCGTTGACATGATTGTTGTGGATTCTGTGGCAGCTTTAACTCCTAAAGCTGAAATCGAGGGTGATATGGGTGATTCACACATGGGTTTACAGGCTCGATTGATGTCCCAGGCATTAAGAAAGCTAACCGGAAACATTAAACGTACCAATTGTATGGTGATTTTTATTAACCAGATTCGCATGAAAATTGGTGTCATGTTTGGTAGTCCTGAAACAACCACTGGTGGTAATGCATTGAAGTTCTATTCTTCTGTCAGGTTGGATATCCGTAGAATTGGTGCCATAAAAAAAGGTGATGAAGTTATTGGTAATGATACCCGTGTTAAAG
>JAGRJR010000154.1 GCA_020442635.1 Lysobacterales bacterium | reverse complement strand
TTTCAGGCGTACATCCACGAAGGGTAGTCAGCTTTAACCGACCTCTTAACCAACAGGTTAACTAAAGTCAACTACCCAAATAATGATCGTCCTGCAATTTGATCATTGGATGTCCAGAATAATGGAACACCATTTTACAATGAGTCCCAAAAACACACCTTAATGGATGGATAAAAGTTTTAATAACCATTACTT
This sequence comes from Lysobacterales bacterium, assembly GCA_020442635.1. GTDB lineage: Bacteria > Pseudomonadota > Gammaproteobacteria > Xanthomonadales > Marinicellaceae > Marinicella. The sequence continues at coordinate 3,980 of JAGRJR010000154.1, read as the reverse complement.
AAACCGTTTTGTGTTCCTTATTCCACACCAACACTTCTATCAAATCTGCAACTCATTGAACCAGACATTAATCGTTTGCACTGATTTTTCAACTGCTAGCAAGGTATCCATTCATCGCCCATGTACCCACTGGCCGATAATAGGTATAGGTTTCGAACAAGAGGTCCCTGGCCTGCTTGCTCATCACCAAACTTAATTTTTGCCGTTGACTCAGTGCTTGTTCTCATTAGCCTGATCAATCAAGTTTATTTTTACTGGGAATCAGTGAAGCACAAGCCTAAATAGTCATTCAAAGTCATCGGTAAAAATCAGGTCATCACCCAAGCGTGAAGCCAAACCATTGATATAAGCCTCTATGGCGGTGTAACCTGAAGGCATGATGGTATTATGATCATTACCATCCATGGGATTGAGTCCTTGCTGATTTTCCCAATCATCGGGCATACCATCATCATCGCTGTCTATAGGCGGCACGGTCGGGGTTAATCCATCCATTAAGTTAGGCGGTCGATAATTTCGCCAGGAGCCATTGCGTTGTTGTAACTCTGAAATCGACTGTCTAGCCACTATATCATGTGGATAAGCACCAATGACAGGCAGCAATCTGCCTTCAAGCGTACTCTCATCTAAAATTTGCACATTTCCGTAACCCGACTCGCTGCTGAAATCGAAAGCAGCGCTTTGGTTAAACTGGTTTGAATTAATTCCACAACAAGCAAATGTATAGGCGTTACTAAACTGCGAGTCATCCCAAGGGTTTTGTACAGTACCAACATAAGTGCCTGGATCTTCTACTAAATTATCCTGTAACCAATAAGCAGTAAGTACTGGTGGTGCTGGATTTTCTGGATCAAACCAAAAGGGTGAAAGGCTGATACTCGGACCAGCGATGTATTGATTGCCCATGATATTGAATTCACCTTCAGAGATGTTGTGATGAACAAAACCTTCACGCCCATTGTAAGTGAGATTATTGATGACCTCAGCCGGCCCTACCGACAATGCCGGTGTACGGTTTCTTGAATGGGTAAAAACATTTTTAATGATTGAAATATAACCACCCGTTCGGTCACCAGGCTGACAACTACCACCATCAAGACATGGACGGTGATTAATCACCCCCTTGTTATGAGTCCATCCATTAACCGTGTCGTAAATAGGAAAGGACAAATGTGAATACTGTATGGTGATGTGCGCAGCACCACCCCAAAAATCAATGGTTTCATCAGCACCATGTGAGGCATCAATGTGATCCAACATGATGTTATTAGCGGTTGAAAATTGAATGGCATCATGCTGACTCGACGGCCAATTACCATCAGGATCAGGTGGCCTGATGCGCATATGGCGTATGATGATATTACCTGTGTCTGAGTTATAAGTGGTATACATATGTCCAACCAGTGTAATTCCAGCACCTGGGGCAGTTTGTCCAGCAATGGTCAAATCACCATGAGGAATATGTAAATCGCCAGTTATAATTCCAGATACTTCAAACACCACAATCCGCGGTCCAGATTGTGACACCGCCCATTGTAAACTGCCCACACCCGAATCATTGAGGTTGGTAACAATATAAACATCCCCCCCTCTGCCGCCAGTCACATAAGCTGCAAAACCTTCAGCTTCTGGAAACGCTTTGAGTTGAGCCCACACTCCATTCATGCTGAACAACAAAACTGTCAACAACAAAAATCGAAATCTATTCACAATCTGCTCACTTTGAAAACCCAAACCATTTAACCACAAAGAGAAAAAAAGATTTGAGCCCAAAATCACAAAACTGAACAAAGATGACTAAACAGCCCTGAAATGTCCTCCTTCTACTTGTTCAGGGCTGACTTCGTTTGAACTCATTATTTCACCACATCGACAAAGTAACGTTTTTCCCCATTGATGCTTTTACTGATTAAGCCATGTACATCCGACTCAAATCCAGGGAATTGCTGATTAAATATTTGAATGTACTGTAAATATTTGATGACCTCTGGAGTAAAGCGCTCACCTGGCACCATCAATGGAATACCAGGAGGATATGGGGTAATCATCATTGCAGTGATGCGATTTTCCAGGGCTTCAACAGGCACCCGCTCAACTTGATGGTGAGCCATCTTATCCCAGGCTTCCGATGGCAACATACCTGGGACAATATTGGATAAATACATTTCATTGGTCATTTTTGCCACTTCATGTTGTTTGTACATGTTGTGAATTGTCTGACATAAATCCTGAAGCCCCATCCTTTCGTATTGTGGCGCTTTCTTGATAAACTGAGGCATCACACGCCACATCGGCAGATTTTGGTCATAATCATCCTTGAATTGTTGTAGTTCAGTGACCAGCGAGTTCCATCTGCCCTTGGTGATTCCAATGTTGAACATAATAAAAAAAGAATACAGTCCAGTTTTTTCAACCACAATCCCATGTTCGGCCAAATACTTGGTAACCAGTGTTGCGGGAATGCCTAACTCATCAAATTGACCTTTGACATTCAAACCTGGCGTGATGATGGTTGCTTTGATTGGATCCAGCATGTTGAATTCAGCTTCTTCAATCTCAAAATCGTGCCATTCCTCATTGGGATTAATCATCCACTCGGATTGAAAAGGGACCTCTTCATCACTGAAATGATCTGGACCCCAGACCTTAAACCACCAATCATCTCCAAATTCATCATCAACCTTACGCATTGCCCGCCTAAAATTTAAAGCTTCCCGCAAAGATTCTTCAACCAAGGTATGGCCAGCTGGCTGTTCCATCATCGAAGCCGCCACATCACAGGAAGCAATGATGGCATATTGAGGACTGGTCGATGTATGCATCAAGAAAGACTCATTGAAACGATGCATATCAAAGTGTGAATGCTGTGGTTCCTGCACCAAAATTTGGGAAGCTTGAGATAATCCAGCCAATAATTTATGAGTTGACTGGGTGGCAAACACGGTGGCATTTTCCGCCCTTGGACGCTCATTACCGCCAATGGCGTGCATATTGGTATAAAAATCATGAAAGGCCGCATGTGGTAACCAAGCTTCATCAAAATGCAAGGTATCAATGCTGTCTCCCAACATATCCTTGATGTCCTCAACATTATATATAACCCCATCATAGGTACTTTGGGTAATACACAAAATTCTTGGTTTCTTGTTTTTTGCCAATTTAGCAAATGGATGATTGGCTATTTTTGAAGCAATAGACTCTTGTGAAAATTGGTTTTTGGGAATAGGGCCAATAATCCCATAATGATTCCTTGTGGGCATCAAGAACACTGGAATGGCACCGGTCATGATGATGGAATGCAAAATTGACTTATGACAGTTGCGGTCAACAACCACGATGTCTCCGGTAGCCACAGTCGAATTCCAGACTATTTTATTAGATGTTGAAGTTCCATTGGTTACAAAAAACAGATGGTCCGAGTTAAAAATTCTGGCTGCGTTTTCTTCACTGGCTGCAACCGGCCCATTGTGATCCAACAATTGGCCCAACTCCTCAACTGCATTACAAACATCAGCCCTTAATAAATTCTCACCAAAAAACTGATGAAACATTTGACCCACAGGGCTTTTCAAAAAAGCCACTCCACCTGAATGTCCTGGAGTATGCCATGAATAAGAACCATCTGCTGCATAGTTCATCAGGGCTTTAAAAAATGGTGGTGCCACCGATTCTATGTATTTCTGCGCTTCCCTGATGATATGTCTGGCAACAAAATCAGCAGTGTCTTCAAACATGTGAATAAAACCATGCAATTCACGCAAAATATCATTAGGGATGTGCTGACTGGTTTTGGTCTCGCCGTATAAAAAGATGGGAATATGGGGGTTACTGCGTCTGACAGCAGAAATGAATGCCCTGATTTCATTGATGATTTTATCCGCACCATCTTCGTCAGATTGATTAATCTCTTCATCATCAATGGACAAAATAAAACTCGATGCACGACTGGATTGCTGCGCAAAAGAAGTTAAATCCACATA
>JAGRJR010000153.1 GCA_020442635.1 Lysobacterales bacterium | reverse complement strand
CTTTGGGTCCTCTAAAACCTGAATCTGCCATTGAGTTTAAGTTTGAATTTTGAAAACCACATTTGGCTCTTTCACGGCCTTGACCTCGTCCATGCGACGCACAGGTGTGGTGTAGGGGGCCTTTTTCAAGGTGTCAATATCTGTTTTGGCTTGTTGTAAGATTTCGACCATGGCATCGACAAAAGCATCAATGGTTTGTTTAGATTCGGTTTCGGTGGGTTCTATCAACAAACATTCAGCCACCAATAAAGGGAAGTAAACTGTGGGTGCATGCATGTCTTTGTCTAATAAGGCCTTGGCTAAATCGGTGGCAGTTAACCCCAGTTCCTTGGCTTGTTTTTTCAAGGTGACGATAAACTCATGGCTGGCACGGCGGTTTTTAAAAGCCAAATCAAAGCCAACGGCTTCCAGACGCTTCATCAGGTAATTGGCATTCAAGGTGGCAAATTCAGAAATCCGCTTCATGCCTTGTTTGCCGTTCAATAAGGCGTAGATATAAGCCCGCAGATTCACGCCAGCATTACCGGCAAAAGCGGAGAGTTGTCCTATGCTTTTAGGCGCTTCTTTTTTGGTGACATAATGATAACCTTGTTCACTTTTACCCACGTAAGGTACCGGCATATAAGGTAATAAGCGTTCGCTGACACCAATGGCGCCAGAGCCAGGCCCCCCGCCACCATGTGGTGTCGAAAAGGTCTTGTGTAAGTTCATGTGGATCACATCAAATCCCATGATGCCGGGATTGGTTTTACCCAAAATGGCATTGAGGTTGGCCCCATCGTAATACAACAAACCACCTGCCATATGAACTTTTTGTGCTATTTCCTTGATGCGGCTTTCAAACACGCCAAGCGTTGATGGATTGGTCAGCATGATTCCCGCGGTTTGTGGCCCAAGAGCCGCATCCAAGGCGTCCATATCCACATTACCATCACTGTCTGTTCGTATTTCTTTTACTTTATAGCCACACATGATGGCGGTTGCTGGATTGGTGCCGTGAGCGGCATCAGGCACTATGATTTCATTGCGGGCAAAATCTTTGCGGTCATCATGATAGGCTTTAATCATGGCCACACCTGAAAACTCGCCTTGCGCACCAGCCATTGGGGTTAACGAGACACCCTTCATGTTGGTAACGGCTTGTAGAATTTGTTGCAAGTGGTACATACAAGCCAAATAACCTTGTGACAGGCTTTCATGAGCCAATGGGTGACGAGCCAGAAATTCATCTTGCATAGCCAATGAGTTACAAGCCCTGGGATTGTATTTCATGGTACATGATCCCAAAGGATAAAAGTTGGTGTCGATAGAAAAGTTTTTTTGACTGAGCTGAGTATAGTGACGCACCACATCAAGTTCACTGGCTTGTGGCATCCCCAATCGACTGCCGCGTTGGAATTGTTCTGGAATCAAATGACTGACATCGACATCAGCTGGTGATTGTGCGGTGGCAGTGCGACCGGCTTTGGATTTTTCAAATATCAACATGGATTATATGTGGTGACTGTGTCACTTTAAAAATCATAATAGAAGGAAACGTGATAATTTCTACCAGGCGCATCAAGCCCTGATGCATGTTCCCGGTATTTTTTATCAAAAATATTTTCAACCCCAAGTCTTACCTGGCTGTTGATGCTGTGCTGCCAGGTGAAATGCGTATCATATACCACAAAACCGCCAGTGCCAAATGGATTGATGCGTGGATCTGTTAAATCTCTGGCACTCAAACGATCTTGGGTGGCGGCATAGCGAACCTGTGATCTCATTTTCCACCTTTCATTTAGCTCTTGTTGGTAACCAAGCACCCCAAAAGCGGGTGGGATACGATCTGCCGGACCCTCTCCATTGTCAGTGTCTTCGGTTCCGCGGGTAATCGTTAAGTTAGCAAATAAATGACCTCCTTGCTCAAAATAGTAATTCAGGTCTCCTTCCACGCCATATATTTTGACATCATTGATATTTTGTGATTGCACAATGTGCTGGCCTTCATTAGTTACTTCACCGGTTTCGATTGATGCAATCACATCTTGATAACGGGAAACAAAAGCCACCAGTTCACCCTGCCAGCCGTTGCCGGCATGTTTAAGCCCGAGATCAAATGAAATCACAGATTCAGGTTCCAGATTCGGGTTGATGATATTAAAACGATTACCTGCACGTTCGCCCACTTGTCCCAGGTCAAAGATATTTGGAGGTCTAAAACCACGTCCGATATTAATAAAAATCCGGTCATTTTCATTAATTTTGTATAACCAGTTGGTATGCCAGGTCAGGTCGGTCAAACTTAATTGGTCATTGGCTATATCAGGACTGTTCAAGTCAATGTCATAATTACTTAAACGCAAGCCAGCAGTGAATTCATGTTTGTTGATATATTGATGCCAATCAGCAAACACGGCTAATTGTTGCATGGAAGACTGATCCGGATATCGAGAGTCTCTCGGAACAGATGTGCCATCGGATAGCACCCGTTGGCGGTCACTTGAGATGGTATCATGATAGCTGTCAAAACCATAAACCAGTAAACTATTATTTCCTAATGTCTTATTCCAATCTGCTTGTAGGGTAATTAAATCACTGTGGTTTTGTTCGGTGTCGGTACGGCTGCCAGACAATGGTTGGCTGTATCTGTTGTCAGTAATCTTTTGATAAGCCAGGTGGTAGTTGGCTTGATCAAACCATTTTGTTGATTCAGCGGTGCTGTACTTCAAATGTGCAAATTGACGTTCATTCGGTTGGAATAAATAGACCAAAGATTCAGGTTCGGTTTCACCAAAACCGGGCACCAGGTTATCAACTCTTGGTGTGGCGGGCTGATGGGTATATTGCAAATCAAAAGTCCAGTTACTCATGTTCGAGGTATTGAATACCCATTTATTGTTAAAAGAGCGTGATGTATAAGCAGTAAATGGAAGTGTTTGGCCAGAGCCAGTGGTTCTTTGACCAATGTCCTGATAACTTAGTCCTATAGTGGAAGCAATTTTATTGTTGCCAAAGTCTGCACCTACATGGCTGATCCACTTTTCATCTGCACTGTCCCAGGAAGTAAACAACTGGCCGCTGTAATCCCATTCCGGGCTATAAAATTCAGGTGTGTGGGTTATCACATTGACCACGCCACCCAATGCGTCACCACCATAGAGTACAGAAGCCGGACCTCTGACAACTTCGATTTGAGATGTCATGAAAGAATCAACCAAAGCCAGATACTGGTTAGGTGCATTGCGAAAAAACGCAGTATTAACACGCATGCCATCGACCAGATGGACATTGCCAGACCCTTTTAAGCCCCGGATGATAGGAATGGCTTGTCCAGGGGTGGTTTGTTGAATATAAACACCAGACTCTTGTCGTAACAAGTCTGGCAACAATGTGTTAGGTTTGTTTTTGATTTCATCACGGGTGACCACTGAAACAGCCGTGGCGGTATCATTACTGGCGGTGGCCGTTTTACTGGCAGTTACTTGTAGAGGTGACAGCGACTCTATGGAATCTTTGTCAGTCGTAGATTCATCAACAGTTGGGACTTGTGCTTTAACGCTTAAAGAGATGAACAAGGATAACAAAAAGGTTTTTTTCATGGTGGTGGTATTTGGTCAAACGAGGTAATTTACACTGCCGATATGGTGTATTCAATAGACTAAAGTCATGTAGGTTGTTAGAAGCGTAATTTGTGGAGTTATCTGAACAATAGCTGAACAAGGTTGAGTGAGTAAGCTTCTGCTCTGAACCTCAAGAAAATGATTTTGCTGACGTTTTACCACTTTGCTTGAGTCCTCCGGCTCAAGGTTGGCACACCCCTGATCAGAATCAACGATCAGAAAAAAACACTCAGTGCATGGTTTTCTTCACAGAAAAAAATTTGATTAAAATTAATGCTTTATGAACTTTTCAGATTAGATTGATTAATCGGCTTCCCCACGATATTTTTTTAACTCATTGACAGTAAGCACATAGGCTTTGCGTGCTTTTTCAATGTTATTTACTACTTCTTCATAGTTTTTTTCTATCGCGGCTTCTTCCACTTTTTTGCAAAAATGGCTAAAGCCGGTGGCTCCAATGTTGGCTCCAGTGGATTTGAGGGTGTGCGCGGTTTGTCTGGCCTCAGTGTAGTCCTGGGTTTGACTGAACGTTTTGAGCTTATCCAACATTTCAGGAGATTCTTGTTGAAACAAATCGAGTAAAGAATTG
>JAGRJR010000152.1 GCA_020442635.1 Lysobacterales bacterium | reverse complement strand
TTCGTTTTTGTGGTTTGTGCCGTTGCCTACAACATCTAGTGATTCAAACTTTGTGAGACCAACAATTTCATTCACCGGCAATGCAAGCTCTTTAGCAATATGATTTATTGTGATTTTATCTTTCCAAAGCTCAGAGAAAATCATTCTCCATAATGAAGATCCATTGCTCTTAATTGATGCAGGTTCATTTTTTCCATACCTCTTTCTTATTTCAATGCAGAAATTTCTATATTGCCAATCAGAAATAATTCCAAGTTTGTGAATCCGATAGCTGAGTGCAGAAAGTGAAACTTTCCATCTCTGTTTTAATTTTAATAACTTGTCAATCGTAATGAACCCGTTTACATTGGAACGAACATCACATTCAGGCATTAAAAAATATGAGGCAAATGTATCTGCTTCTTTCTCAATAATCTTAATTGGAGATTCCTTAACTCGCCCACCTCGATGTATAACTATGTGGCCAAGCTCATGCGAGATATCAAACCTGGTTCTTTCTGCGGTTTTGTTCCCATTCAAAAATATATATGGAACACCGTTTCGCCATAATGAAAAGGCATCCGCTGTTTCAATACTTTCATTTAATGAGAGAACTCTTACACCTTTAGATTCAATTAATTTGATAAGGTCACTGATAGGCTTCTGCCCTACTCCCCATTGATCCCTTAATACTGCGGCGGCTGATTCTGGTTTGTAACCTACACTTAAATCTGGTACATTTAATTTAGGTAAAACAAATTTTGAATCAACCCAGTCAATAATATCGAAGGACAAGCTACCAACAGCAAGGAAAGCATCTCTATCTCTTGCAATCATAGTTGACAGGCTTCTGAAGTTAACATTTTCAGCTGTGATCAAGTCTGGATCATCTTTGAAGAAAAACTCTACAGAATAGTTAAGTGTTTCACTTAACTTTTTAATGGTTTCATTTTGAGGAGACTGAGTACCATTTTCAAGTCTAGTTATAGAATCTGGAGTCAACCCAATTAAGGAAGCCAGGGACTTTTTAGTTAACCTGTTTCTCTTTCTAGCTAAAGATAGCCTATTTGAGTTGAATGTCTGACTCATTTTTTTGATATGGTAATTTCGTCGTTGTATTCTACTTCATCACTCGATACTTGGTAAAGATCATCAATTTCATCAGAAGTGGCATCAATCACACAGAATATACGTTCTTTAAACATTGTAAAGCATCCATCTTCCATTGATGTAGGTAATGAAACCTCAGCACTGATATGACCATTTTTTTCACTTACTAATACATACCACAACTGATAGTTTCCAACAGGTGATGAATTGCAGTCATCTTCGAACAAAGGTAATTGATTGTTATCTACAGCTTTTTTTGAGGCCTTACCTTTTTTAGATATGGGCTGTGGGTTATGTTCTACCCTGCAAGCATAGTCAACATTAGAATATGCATATTCAATTTTAGTTTGAGGGTTTCTAATTGTTTCCATGTTGTTTGGCCTGGCAATTTCCCAGTCACTGTCTTTTCCAAGTTCATCCCTCAATGTTTTCACACCTTCCAAGTAGGCCAACGTTCCTCCTGCGTTTTGAGGATGATTACTGACCGCATTATATTTAGCTGTAATTGCTCTCAAAGCGATTTCTCTGACTTGATCGATAGAAATCCCTAGAAGACTTAATCTATTGATAACATCAACTCTGTTTTCACTTACTTTAATTCCTGTGTTCACTCATACACCTCGATTTTTAAAGACACTATTGTGATTGAAAAAATCGAGGTTGTCAAGCTGTTAGACTTTATTGTTTAGAATAAATTTACCAAATCTCTTTACTTCTAATCTTTGAAACATTCCTGTTAATCAGATGACGAATGAGACGCTCATACAGCCACCTTTTAACTCCAGAAAGATTCGTTCCAACTTCAGAATAAAAATCATCTGGTGAGTCATATACACCATAATCATCATGTATACCCTCCTTTTGAATGTAAGTGTTTTTTCCTTGCCAATCAACCTCGGGGTTTGATAAACATTTTGTCGCTACACCATACCCACAGAATGATCCTTTTTCATTTGGGAATTTGGCTTTGATGGCATCTAAATAGGGTTGATCGAGGATGAACCCTTCAAGATTAACCCAACGCCCTTCATAAAAAACTTCAACCCAGCTGTGGATTATGTACTTTGGAGCCAACCAAAAAATATAACCTGGTATAGCTCCTTTTTGTAGCCTCTGATCTATAGTAAATCCGTGGAATCGGCAAGGAATACCTATACCACGTAGTAGAGCCATCAACAGATTGCCTTTGGTGTTACATTGACCATATCCATCAGAAAGGACTTGGCTTGCTGGTTGGAAAGCCCCGAAAGATAAAACGAACATGTCCTGAATCGATATGACGAGATTTTATAAGTGGCATCACTTCCTTGTGAAATTTTATGCAATAACCACAGGTTAAAGAACCATACTCAATTATTGTAACTGGTGCATCTGGGCTTCCAAGAGCAGTTTCTACATTTTCAGCAGCTGAATAAGAAGCAACTAGAATGGTCAAAACTATGAATATCCTACTCCTAAAGGGTCGTGTTGTTTTAATTTTTTTCATGATTTTAATTGTAAAATTCGCCTGGTGCCCTTTATATAAAAGCAACGATGACTAAACCAATGACTAAATCCGGAATGGCTGAACCTGTCAACATCACCAGCACGCCAGCTAAAATCTGAACCAATATCGTTTCCGTTGTTAAGGTGAGCACATACCTAATTCGCTTCTCTCCCTTTAAGTTATTATGAGAAAAATCATGGCTATGTTGCCAACTTTCAAGATTGAAAGTTTCTGAGTGATTCATACTTGACTACCCTTTCTTACTTGCACTGTATAATGTCATTGTGCCAAACATAGTTGAAATCTCCTTTTCAATCTTTACTTCAATAAAACCTGATTGTTCCATTAAAAGAGGCAAGATACCTTGAACATTGCTACTTGTTGTTTTAAATCCATCTAAAACTTGTATTGGGAAAAATAGTAAGCGCATTAAAAAATTTGATGGCTTACCCCAATCAGCAACATGGAGTTTCCCATCATTTTTTAATACTCGATGGATTTCTTGAATTGATTTCAATTTGTTTTCATCAGATAAATGATGAAAGAAAAGGCTCGAGAAACAACAGTCAAAATGATTCTCTGAAAATGGCAAATCAAATGACAACCCTCTCTTGAAAGTAATTTGAACCTCCTTATCTTTTGCTTTTTTTCTGGCTATTGAGAGAATGTTTTCATCACCATCAACACCAAACACTTGCGTTTCTGGATTATCTTTTTTAATCAAAATAGCTAATGTGCCAGTTCCAGAGCCGATATCTAAAACAATGTCACCGTCACTTAAAGCAGATTGTTCAATTAATTCTTTCTTAAAAAAAGTTTCTCTGGTCGTTAAAGATACAATTCGATCGTAGTACTTTGTTAACCAATTAAACCTCAGTGCTTTTATATAATCTTTGTCTTTAGTTTCCATTAAATCACCTCTTTTAAACCAATATGAAAAATATTCGAAATGATAATCTGCAGTCAATCTTTAGCTAATTGTTTTAGTTTTTTACCTCTTGAAGTTAGCATAAATATAATAAACAACAACAGGACACTGGATTGAGCCAAAACGCCTTGCCAGGTTGACTTTATACCGACCCAATCAATTTCAAAAGTAACAGGCAGAGGAGATATTCCAATCACTGCAGCTTCTTGTAAAGCCATTATTGCTTTCCCAGTCAAAATAAATGACAACGCCAGTAATAAATAAGTGGTGATTGAAAAGAATGTAGATATAGGCAATTTGACCGAATAACGAATCAATACCCAGGAGACAATGACCAGTACAATAACTCCTGTTATAAAACCACCAAAAATCATAGAATGTTGGTTTACAGCTGCTTGAGTCAGTAAAGCTTGATAAAACAGAACTGTTTCGAATACTTCACGATATACTGCAATAAAAGCCAATCCAGTCAGCCCCCATAAAGTACCAGACTTCAATTTATTATCAACATTATTCTTTATATATGCCTGCCAATTAGCAGCATGGGTTTTACTGTGCATCCAAACACCAACATAGAATAGTACTATGGCAGCAAGAAGAGCCGCAAACCCTTCCATTATTTCTCGGTTTGCACCACTTATGGAAATGAATGATTGTGCTAAAAGCCAAGTACCAACTCCTGCAAACAACGCACTGATCCACCCTATGTGAACATACTT
>JAGRJR010000151.1 GCA_020442635.1 Lysobacterales bacterium | reverse complement strand
TAGCCAAAGGCTTGCATCCTACAAAAAAAACCAAGACCACCAACAGTCCACTCTCGAACCACCCCACCGCCAATAATCGCACAATCGAGGGCAGTAAAAAGAAACCCAAAAAGCCCAAAAAAAGGCCTTTTGTCAAAGCCGCTGTCAGAGAAAAATGGGCCAATCGCTCGGAAGAAGAAAATCAGGCTGCTCGAGAACGAAGCCGCCAGGCCAAACAAGGACAAAAACAAGGCCAACGGCAAAGACCACAATCACCCTGGTCAAAAGCCGAAGAAGAAGTGCGCGGTAACAACAAGCCTCAACGCAAAAAACCTTCCAATCATAAAAAGCGAAACTTTTCATCGCCGAGCAAGCCTAAACAAGGTCAATCACCAAAACCGCGTTTTAAGGGCAACAAAGCAAAATGAAAATAGGTATCTTTGTAGACGTGCAAAACATCTATTACACCACGCGAGAGGCGTTTGGTCGCTCTTTTGATTACAGGGCTTTCTGGCAGCACATTGAAACCCAGGGTGACATAGTTTTGGCCAATGCGTATGCCATTGGCCGCAATGCCGATGACCAAAAAAAATTTCAGGATGCGCTCAGACACATTGGATTTAATGTCATACTAAAACCCATGTTACGAAGAAACGATGGTACTGCCAAGGGTGACTGGGATGTGGGTATCACCATCGACATCCTTGAATCTGTAGCGGAACTGGACACCGTGGTATTGCTTTCGGGTGATGGTGATTTTTCCATCCTGCTCAAGCACATCATGAAAAAGCACCTAGTAAAAACTCGAGTTTTTGGCGTACCCTCTTTGACTTCTGATTTATTGATTAACGCCTGTACTGAATTTACCCCTATTGATGGCATCTGGTTACAAAATCCAGTCTCTCAATAATTCAAACCAATCAGTAAAGAACCATAGTCAATGATATTTTCTGCAGACCGAAACTTCTCTTTCTAGATTAAAGACTTGCTGGTTAGTTGACTTCAGTCAAACTCATTGCTCTTGGTAAAAAGGTCGGCTGAAGCCGACTACCCTTTATGATTTGATGCTTGACTGACTCAGGACTCATGATTCTTTTCAACTGGACAGAATGAATGGACTTTTTCTTGTGCCTTTTTACTGAGGTAGTATTTAATCAGCACTCATTTTTGTATCAAAGTTTACCAAATGACCCTTGCAAACCTATATATAATGACAAAAGCAACTTTGAATGTTTACAAAAAAATAAATTTAAAATCACTTTATTGCTTTTTTCTTACCATAAATATAGATTTCAAATCTGCCCTTATGATATATTTACACACCATTGAATAACTAGAAATACTTTCAAATAAGTGTCATAAGTTGCTGATATTTATATATTTAAAACCTATGTATTTGAAATTTAAGTATTTTTTAAAAAAGACCAAAATTAAATACCAGTGAAATTTTAAAATCATTATTATTTTCTAATTTCACAAAACATTAAAATTTTCTGAAATCAGTGATTTTATTTTTGCAGGAATCAGGACAAAAACATGCAAGCAACATTAGAAGTCGAACACAATGTTCATACACAGGAAGAAGCTTACCAAGCTGCTTTGAAATACTTTAAAGGAGATGACCTGGCCGCCAGAGTTTGGGTCAACAAATATGCCCTGAAAGATTCAGAAGGGAATATTTATGAATTAACGCCGGATGACATGCATCATCGTTTGGCCAGTGAAATTGCTCGCATTGAAAAAAAATACCCGAACCCTTTATCAAGTAACGATGTTTTTGCCTTGATCCAGAACTTCAATTATCTGGTACCACAAGGTGGGCCGATGACTGGCATTGGCAACCCCCACCAAATTGCTTCATTGTCAAATTGCTTTGTGATCGGTAACGCGGGAGATTCTGACTCATATGGCGGCATCATGAAAATTGATCAGGAACAGGTACAATTGATGAAACGCCGTGGTGGTGTTGGCCATGATTTATCACACATCAGACCCAGAGGCTCAGCGGTTAAAAACTCTGCCTTGACGTCTACTGGCATCGTGCCATTTATGGAACGTTATTCCAATTCAACCCGTGAAGTGGCTCAGGATGGTCGTCGTGGCGCTTTGATGCTATCAGTTTCAATCAACCACCCCGATGCAGAAGATTTCATCGACGCCAAAATGGAACAAGGCAAAGTTACTGGCGCCAATGTTTCAGTACGGATTGATGATGCATTCATGCACGCTGTTGTTGACAACACTGAGTACACCCAAAAATACCCTATATTCAGTCAAAAACCACAATTCACCCATACCATAAAAGCCAAAAAACTGTGGGATAAAATCATCCACAACGCTTGGCAATCTGCCGAACCCGGCATTCTGTTTTGGGACACGATCACCCGTGAATCTGTACCGGACTGTTATGCTGATCTGGGATACAAAACAGTCTCCACCAATCCCTGTGGCGAGATTCCACTGTGTCCTTATGACTCATGTCGTTTATTGGCTTTGAACTTGTTTTCCTATGTAGATCATCCTTTCACCAAGCAGGCTCAATTTAACCACGAACTGTTTGCAAATCATGTGGCCAAAGCACAAAGAATCATGGATGACATCATCGATCTGGAATTGGAAAAAATTGATGACATTTTGGCGAAAATTGATGCCGACCCTGAATCTGCCGAAGTCAAGCGCATTGAAAAAGAACTGTGGTTAAACATCCGCAAAAAAGCCGAAGAAGGTCGCAGAACTGGTATTGGTATCACTGCTGAGGGTGATATGTTGGCAGCTTTAGGCATTTGCTACGGCAGCGAAGCAGGCAATACCTTTACTGAACAAGTACACAAAACCATTGCTATTGAAACATACCGCGCTTCGGTGAACTTGGCCAAAGAGCGTGGCGCTTTTGGTATTTACGACAGTGAACGTGAAGCAAACAACCCTTTCATTCAACGCCTGAAAGAAGCCGATGAAAGCTTGTACGCTGACATGGTTAAACATGGTCGCCGTAACATTGCCTTGTTGACCATTGCACCGACTGGCACCACCAGCTTGATGACCCAAACCACTTCAGGTATTGAGCCCGTTTTTCTTCCAGTTTACAAACGCCGCCGCAAGGTTAACCCCAATGACAAAGGCTCGCGGGTTGATTTCGTTGATGAAGTCGGCGATTCATGGGAAGAATACACCGTATTCCATCACCGCTTCAAACAATGGATGCAAGTTAACGGTATAGACACCACCAAAAACTACACCGACAAAGAAATCAATGCATTGATTAAAAAGTCACCTTATCACAAAGCCACTTCTAACGATGTGGACTGGTTGAGCAAGGTTCGCATGCAAGGTGCGGTGCAAAAATGGGTCGACCACAGCATCAGTGTTACCATTAACCTACCCGAAGATGTCAGTGAAAAACTGGTGGGTAAACTGTATAAAGAAGCCTGGAAAGCGGGTTGCAAAGGTGTGACTGTTTATCGTGATGGTTCCAGATCTGGTGTCCTGGTAGCCAATGATGACAACAAAACTGAAGAGCTGGTTGACTTCCCCACCAAACGCCCAGAAATTCTTGAAGCCGATGTGGTACGTTTTCATAACAACAAAGAAAAGTGGATCGCCTTTGTTGGCACCATCAATGGCAAACCCTATGAAATTTTCACCGGTTTGGCTGATGATGAAGACGGCATCTTCTTACCCAGGTCGGTTGAAACTGGCCTGATCATTAAAAGCTTTTTGGACGATGGCAGTTCACGCTACGACTTCCAATTCACCAACAAACGCGGTTACAAAACCACCGTGGAAGGATTGTCACACAAATTCAACCCTGAGTATTGGAATTATGCCAAATTGATTTCCAGCACCTTGCGACACGGCATGCCAATCGAAAAAGCCGTTGAACTGATCAACAGCCTGCAATTGGACAGCGAGTCCATCAACACCTGGAAAAACGGAGTCACCCGTGCCCTTAAACGCTACATCGCCGATGGTACCAAAGTCGGCAAAGGCACCTGTGACAATTGCCAATCCACTGAATTGATTTACCAGGAAGGCTGCCTCACCTGTAAAAGCTGTGGCTCTTCTAAATGTGGGTAATTAAAAGACCGAACCTATTGGCGTTCAAAATAAAAGCTCCAAAAAAATTGGGGCTTTTTTTATATCTAATTTCATTCTTTTTGGTCACAAAAAATAACTATCTTAATGATTAAAAAACACGATAAAAAAATTTTATGTTGGATTTGTCTACAAAATGTCGCCAACTCAAATGAGCACATGTTCAAAAAATCAGTTTTGAAATTGTTGTATGGCAACCAATTCAATAATGTATTTA
>JAGRJR010000150.1 GCA_020442635.1 Lysobacterales bacterium | reverse complement strand
ACCAAACAAGGTTTATCCATAAAGTTGTTACAATTACACGTAAAGTGTGTCAGCCCGTTAACCAAGTTATTCAAACAAATCCTGATTAATCCTGCTTTTCGGTGGCTCAATGCCCATCGTTTGCCAGGTTTTTGCTGTGGCAATGCGACCCCTGGCCGTGCGTGCAATTAAACCCTGTTGAATCAAGTAAGGTTCAATCACATCTTCAACTGTACCGCGTTCTTCTGACAGGGCTGCGGCTAATGAATTGATGCCCACCGGCCCTCCTTCAAACTGTTGAATGATGATTTCCAGTAATTTTCGATCCATTTCATCCAGCCCCTTTTGATCCACTTGCAACATATTCATGGCTGCTGCTGCAATGGCTTCGGTGATTATGCCATCCCCTTTAACTTCTGCATAATCTCTGACCCGTCGTAACAACCGGTTGGCAATTCTGGGTGTGCCTCTGGATCTGCGTGCGACTTCATTGCATCCAGCCTGATCTGTTTCTATGTTTAATATTTTTGCTGAACGGGCCACAATTTGTGTGAGATCCTCGGTATTGTAAAACTTCAGGCGTTGTACAATCCCAAATCTATCACGCAATGGTGATGTCAACAAACCTGCACGGGTGGTCGCACCCACTAAGGTAAAAGGGGGTAAGTCCAGTTTGATTGAACGGGCTGCCGGACCTTCACCTATCATGATATCTATTTGAAAGTCTTCCATCGCAGGGTACAAAACTTCTTCGACCACCGGTGATAATCGGTGAATTTCGTCGATAAATAATACATCGTGCGGCTGTAGGTTGGTTAACAGCGCGGCCAAATCCCCAGCTTTCTCCAAAACTGGGCCAGAAGTTTGTCGCATTTGTACGCCCATTTCATTGGCAATCACATGGGCCATGGTGGTTTTTCCTAAACCAGGCGGGCCAAAAATCAACACGTGGTCTAAAGATTCCTGGCGTTTTTTTGCCGCTTGTATGAACAACTCCATTTGGTCTTTGACTTCTTTTTGTCCCAAATAATCACGCAAAATCTGCGGTCTGATACTGGCTTCAATGATTTGTTCCTGGGTATTTTCATACTGACCGCCCATTAATCCTTTATCCATTAGCCGGCTCCTTTTAGTTGTAAACAAATTCTGATGATTGCTTCTACACTCATGTCATCTTTGGCAACCTGTTTCACCATTTGTGCGGCTTCCTGTGACTTAAAGCCCAATGCCTGTAATGCCGATTCTGCCTCAGCTTGGATTCCGAATCGGCTGGCTTGTGGCTGGTTCGGATCTCCTGCATCCATGGTGGTCACATCCACTTTATCCTTCATTTCTATAATCAATCGTTGTGCGGTTTTTTTACCTATTCCTGGTACTTTGACTATGGCGTTGACATTTTGTTCTTGAATCACTTGAGCGAATTCAGATGAACTCATGGTTGACAGTATCGCTAAGGCTGATTTTGCACCAATACCATTGACCTTTAATAAAGTGCGAAACAGTTCTCGTTGGGCAAAACTTCGAAAACCATACAAAATAGATGCATCTTCTCTGACCAAATGATGAATCACCAAAGTCACTTTTTGGTTCATTTCAGGAAGCTCAAAGAAAACGCTGGTTGGTGCTTCCACTTCGTAGCCGACTCCATTGACATCAATGATCAAATGCGAAGGTGGATCAGTATGTACCAAATGGCCAGATAGTCTGCCTATCATTTAAAGTTTCTCCAATTACTGGTATTGTTGGCCACCAAACGTTGTTGTGCCCAGCGATTGTTGGCATGACATATCGCAACTGCCAAACCGTCTGCCGCATCGTTTTGAACTTTTTCTTTTAAATTTAACAACAATTTCACCATGTATTGGACTTGAGTTTTATCCGCTCCTCCTTTACCGACAACTGCTTGTTTGATGGCTTTGGGCGCATACTCATGTACTAAAATATCATTCACCACTGTGGCACAAATGGCAGCTCCCCGGGCTTGTCCGAGCTTTAAGGCAGCATTGGCATTTTTCGACATAAACACATTTTCAATGGCCATTTCATTAGGGCTGTACTGTTTAATGAGTTCGTTGACCGATTCAAAAATGGTTTTCAGTCGCACCGGAAAATCCCCATCACCACAGCTGATGGTTTCATGGTGAACATGATGAATTTTTTGATTGTGGCTGTCAATGATACCAACGCCCGTCATCCGAGAACCGGGATCAATGCCTATTATGCGCAGCATGAAATACGTTTAAAAAGTCTACTTGGCTTTATTTTAAAGTATAGGCCTTTTTGTTTGGTGAGTTTTATTCATCTTTAACGGCACTGTTTGTTACAATTTCTTTTTTTTAATTTTTTTACCCATGAAAATTGCCAGTTGGAATGTTAATTCTTTGAAGGTTCGTCTTGAGCATGTTTTACAGTGGTTAGACTCGGCTCAACCTGATGTTTTGGCTTTGCAGGAAACCAAGATGACCGATGATGTTTTTCCTGTTGAGGCCATCAATGCAGCAGGTTATCAGGTGGTTTTTTCGGGTCAAAAAACCTACAATGGCGTGGCCATCATTGCTAAACAGCAACCTCAAGATGTAATCACAGACATTACTGGTTTAGATGATCCTCAAAGACGCATCCTGGCCGCAACTGTTGATGATGTCAGAATCATAGACTTATATGTTGTCAATGGTTCAGCCCCTGGTACTGAAAAATTCACCTATAAATTAAATTGGTTAGAAAAGGTCACAGCTTTTATTGAACAACAAATGTCTGAATACGATGATGTGGTGGTTTTGGGTGATTTTAATATAGCTCCTGATGATCGAGACGTACATGACCCGGAAAAATGGCATGAAAAAATTCTCTGCACCACCGAAGAACGCAATGCACTTAACAATATTCTTGATTTAGGTTTTCAAGATTGTTTTCGTTACTTACATGATGAAGGTGGTCACTTCAGTTGGTGGGACTATCGCATGAATGGCTTTGCCAGAAATCTGGGGCTTCGGATAGATTTGGTTTTATCAACTTATGAAATGGCGGAAGCTTTGACCGCGTCTTATATTGATGTTGAACCTCGCAAATGGAACCGCCCTTCTGATCACACGCCTATTGTTGCGGAGTTTGATTGGTAATGAAAAAATATCCATTGATTACCCGTTTGTTACACTGGGTCACTGCTTTGTTAGTGATTGCTTTGTTTTTTTCTGGCTGGTATATGGTTCAACTGGATTATTACCACCCCTGGTATCATAAATTACCGGAATTGCATATAGTAACCGGCCTACTTCTTGCTTTGTTGTGGCTACTGGTATTATCGCGTTTGTTTTTGCCTAAAGTAAAATTCAATCAAAACCATCCATTCTTGGAACGACTGTTGTCTCAAATTGTTAAATGGTTATTCTACCTAACGGTTTCAATTATGGTTATCAGTGGTTATTTAATGTCCACGGCCAGTGGCGAAGCTTTTGTTTTACTGAACCTGATAAAAATACCAGCTGTGTCACATTTTTCTGCCGCTCAAATTGATAATTTAGGTCTGATTCACGAATATACATCTTATACAATTATGCTTTTACTGGGCTTTCATATTATTGGTGCCTTTAAACACCATTTTTTTGATAAAGACAATACTTTAAAACACATGCTATAGGAGCAACGATGAAAAAACTTTTTACTTTATTATTTTTACTGTTAACTTTTAATCACGCCTGGGCTGATGATTATGTCATCGATACCAAGGGCTATCATGCTTTTGTACAATTTAAAATCAGTCATTTAGGTTACAGTTGGTTATATGGTCGCTTTGATGTTTTTTCTGGTGAATTTTCCTATGATGAACAACAACCTGAAAAAGCCACCATTAATATGACCGTTCAAACCAACAGTGTTAACACCAATAATCCTGCTAGGGACAAGCATTTACGCAGTGATGATTTTCTCGATGTTGCCAACCATCCTACTGCCTCTTTTGAAAGCACCTCTTTTGAGCCAACCCTTAATGGTCATGGTACCATGAAAGGTAACTTAACGATTAATGGGGTAACTCAACCTATTGAGCTTGATGTAAACTTTATTGGTGCTGGTAAAGACCCATGGGGTGGTGAACGTCGCGGTTATGAAGCCACCACCGAATTAACCCTTGAAAATTTTAAAATCAAAAAGAGTATCAATGGAGCTTACCAAACATTATTTTTGACAGTGTCTGTCGAAGGTATAAAAAAATAATTTTTTTAACCAAAAAAACCACCCTGTTTTTCGGTGGTTTTTTTGTATCCGAGTTTTTCTACTTTTTTAGGAATGGTAGTCTATATCATCGCTGTTTAATTTCAGGCATTAAAAACATATATTAAAAACTTGTAAATTATTGATATATAAGTTTATTTAATTGTTTTTAAGG